>NZ_CP081485.1:0-300000 GCF_023617305.1 Methanobrevibacter sp. TLL-48-HuF1 | reverse complement strand
GTCTTGTGAATTTAAGAAGTGGTAGACTTAAAACAGAAATGACTGATGAAGCTGCTGAATATACTTCATCACTTGAATTTGATAAAATTATTTTTGAAGCTGATATTAAAACCAATTTTGCACATACTTTAATGTTAAAAGAAGAAAATATTATTGATAGTGAAATAGCAGATAATATTTTAGGTGCTCTTGACCAATTAAAAGAAGATGGCTATAATGAGCTTGTTTTCGACCCTTCTGTTGAAGATATTCACATGGCTATTGAAAATTATGTTACTGATAAAATAGGTCCAACTGCAGGTTTTATGCATACAGCCAAATCACGTAATGACCAGGTAGCTACTGATGTCAGATTAGTTCTTCGTGATAAAATTACTGAAACCCAAATCGGAATTTTGGAATTTATGGAAGGATTAGTTGAAAAAGCAGGTGAGCATTTGGAAACTGTCTTTATTGGTTATACTCATCTTCAGCATGCACAGCCAATTACAATAGCTCATCATTTAATGGCTCATGTACAGGCACTTAAAAGGGATTATGAACGTTTGGAAGACACTTATAAACGTGTTAATTTAAATCCTTTAGGTTCAGCAGCTATGACTACAACCAGTTTTCCTATTAACAGGCAGTTAACTACTGATTTGCTTGGTTTTGATGCTTATCTTGAAAACTCAATGGATGGTGTTTCTTCAAGGGATTTCATTTCAGAAACAGTTTTTGATTTGTCTGCATTATGTACAACCTTATCCAAAATCTGTGAAGAACTTATTTTATGGAGCACTTATGAATTCGGTATTATAGAAATGGCTGATGAATATTCATCTACATCATCTATTATGCCTCAAAAGAAAAATCCGGATGTTGCTGAACTTGCAAGAGCAAAATCAACAATTGTCAATGGTGAACTTGTAACTATTTTAACTATTTTAAAAGCAATTCCTTACACCTATAATAGGGACTTACAAGAAATTACTCCACACTTATGGAATGCAGTTAAAGTAACTCAGGACACTTTATCAATAGTTACAAAAATGTTGCTTTCTGTTAAATTCAATGAAGAGAGATGTTTGGAATTAGCAGGAACTAATTTTGCTACAGCTACAGATTTGGCAGACATTATGGTTCGTGAAAAACAGATTCCATTTAGAACAGCTCATAAAATTGTTGGAAGGATAGTTAATGAAGCTACTGCCAGCGGTTTAAAAGAATCAGACATTACATCAGAATATATTGATGATATAGCTTCAGAACTTGGTTTTGAAAAATTAGGTCTTGAAGATGATTTGGTTCAAAAAGCTTTGAATCCTTTGGAAAATGTTAAAATGAGAACTGTTCCGGGTGGTCCTTCTCCTGCTATGGTTGAAATAGCTAGAGATAATATTAAAGAATTTTTAAATGAAGAATTTGAGAAAAAAGGAATTTAATCTTTTTCCAACTCTTCATTTTCATCTGTGTTTTCCTGAGGATGTTTTTGTGATTCAAGATATGCTTCACGTATTTCTTCAGATAACTCCTCATTACCTTCTATAATTGGGCCTGTGTAATCACAGTCATAACATTCCCATGTTGACCAGTTTTGAGGAATAATCCATTTCACTCTTTTTGATCCACAACGTGGACAGATTTTAAATAACATATTCATTAATTTTAACTATTCCATATTTAATCTTTTGTATTATAGAAACTCCAGATTAAATCAAGAGCTTCCCCTACTTCCAGAGCTGAAGACCTTGTTTCTCTTAATATTCTTTGAATAGAATATTTTTTTAAATATGGATATTTTCTATGGACTTCATATAGTAGAGGACATCCAAATCCGCTAAATGACTGTAAATTAAATTGCTGTGACAGGGATTTGTTTTCCTGTTTTCCAACAGCTAAACTGGCAGGTAAATTAAGGCGATACAGGTCTTTTTCTTGCAGGGTTATACATTGTGTTCCTGTTGAGAGCATATCTCCAAATATGGCTATTGGAATATTATTGTTTATTGCATATTGGTTTATTAGCTCTTCAGTATGTTTGGAGCATCTTCCGCAGGGGTGAAATCTTCCATTTAGTGATTCTCGGATTATTTCACTGTAATCGGCTTTGATATATTCATGGTCTACATTTAATTCTTCAGTTAATTTTTTAATGTTTCTTTTATATTGATTTGGTAAAATGATAGTTCCAGGATCAATTGTAATAGCTATTGGGTTAAATCCAAGGTATTTTGCTAAAATTAATGAAAAGCTGCTGTCAACTCCACCTGATAGTGCAACTACTGCTTCTGTTTTTTCAGATTCTTCAAATGTATTGTTTTTAAAATAGCTGTTATAATCAAAGCTGTAGATGTTTTCTAATTTAGTATTTAGAATTTTTTTCAGGTTTTGGATTCCTGTTAAATTAGAGCTAAAGTTATCTAAAGTTTTTTTGGAAAGTTTAAGTTTGTATTCTTTAGTTAGGTAATCTCCGTAACTTTCTACATGGATGCTGTTTATTTTTAATTTTTCTTTTAGTTTTCCAACTACCCATCCGCCTTTTCCAATAATTGCAGATTTGTCTGGTCGGTCTTGTGTTATTATCCATAATTCCTTTTCTTTTTCGTTGTAATAAATGTCTTTAATATGAATTTCAAGTTCTTCATGACCTATTTCTTTTCTTACCTGATTTATTTCTTCTAGCAATTTTTCTTTAGTATACAAGTTTTTCACCAAATTTGCAATATTTTCTTGATTATCTAGTAAATAATATATACTAAGATGTTATTAAATATAGTTTAATAGATATCATATTTTTAAATTAAATAAAGGTGCGATAAAATGGTTAAGTTTTTAGGAGGATTGGGTGATAATCGAGTAAGAAATGTAGAAACACCTACTTTTCTACCTGAGGACAATATAAGATTTGGTGTAGAATATTCTCCGGACTCCAGGCCTCCAGTTATTGGAAGAAATCATACAATTCGTTCTAATTCAATTATCTATAATGATGTTGTAATTGGAGATAATTTCAGAACAGGACATAATGTTGTTATTCGTGAAAATACTAACATTGGAGATGATGTTTTAATTGGAACAAACACTGTAATTGAAGGTGATGTTATAATTGGAAATGATGTCAGCATTCAGTCTAATGTTTATATTCCTACTAATTCAGTAATTGAAGACAATGTTTTTATTGGACCTTGTGCTTGTTTTACTAATGATAAATATCCTGTAAGAATTAATTATGAATTGCAGGGACCAAAAATAAGAAGAGGAGCTTCTATTGGTGGCAATACTACATTTTTATCTAATGTTGAGATTGGTGAAGGATCTATTGTAGCTGCTGGTGCTATTGTTATTCATAGTGTCCCTCCGTTTTATTTAGCTATTGGAACTCCTGCAAGAATCAAGCCTCTTCCTGATCATTTGAAAGTTCCAAACAAATTATAGTTTGTATATTTTCGAACAAATTTCGAAAAGATTATATAGTAGTTTTAATAACATAAATAATTGTTTAAATTGAATAATTTAAATTGGAATAAATTTTAGAAAGGAGATATTATGTCTAAATGGAAATGTAGTGTATGCGGATATATTTACGACAGTGAAAAAGGCATACCAGAAAAAGGCATTGAACCAGGTACTGAATTTGAAGATTTACCTGATAACTTTAAATGCCCAAGATGTGGTGCTGGTAAAGCGTTGTTTAAACAGTTATAAGTTTAGACGAAAGAATAAATTCTAAATAATTTAAGGAGGAGTTATTATGGCTTACGTATGTAAAGTATGTGGATATGTTTATGAAGGCGACGATTTTGAAGACTTACCTGATGACTGGGTATGTCCTCTTTGTGGTGTGGGAAAAGACCAATTTGAAGAACAATAACTATTTATTCTTCATTTTATCTTTTTTAAAACCTGCTTATTTTTAAAATTAACCTTAATCTTATTGTGGAATTTTTCAAATATTTCTTTTATATTCCTATTATTTTTGGAAACTAAATCATAGCTAATTTTATCACTGAAATCTTTTTGAATAATTGTTAACTTGTTGTTTCTGATTTCTCTTTCAATATCTTTTAAATCAGAATAATTAAATGTAATATTATAAACATCATAATATTCAACTTCAATTATTTCGCTGGCTTCAATAGCTTCAAGAACAGATTTGCTGTAGGCACGAACTAAACCTCCTGCTCCAAGTTTAATTCCTCCGAAATACCTTGTAACAACTGCTGTAACATTATGCAAATCATTTTTCCTTAAAGCATTAATCATAGGTTTGCCTGCAGTTCCGCTTGGTTCACCGTTGTCATCATAACCTTCACCGTCATTTGTAATGTATGCTGTGCAGTTATGGGTAGCATCATGATATTGCTGATTTAACTTTTGAATAATCTCCTTACTTTCCTTTTTGGTTTTAGTTGGAAATAAAGAGCAGATAAACTGGGATTTTTTAATATTTATTTCACTTTGAACAGCTTTTTCAATAGTTTTCATAATATCAAATACTTTTATATATTTTTGGAGACATAATTTAAGTTAATTAATTATAATATTAAGGTGGTATTTTGTCAAGTAAACCTGCTACATTATTGGTAGTTTTTGTAATATCTGTTGCGGCATTTTGCATAGCTAGTGTTTTTGGAGCTATGACTGGTGAAATAAACATTTTACCAAATGAAACAGATTTATTAAATTCATCAGATAATATTACAGATAATGCATCTGTAAGTGATTCATCATCTTATGATTCTGGAAATGATTATAGCTATTCATCAGGTGATTCAGGAGCTAGTTCATCTCAAAGTTATGATTCAGGATATAGTCATGATTCTTCTTCAGGTACTCATGATCAGCTTCCAGATGGGAGTCCTTCTGAAAATCCGGATGAGGGTTCTTCTAATTCTGGTGGAAATGAAGAGCATAACTAACTCATTTCATTTCTCTTTTTTTTAAAAATCCAAAAGCTTTTCAACATCAAATACAACAGAGTTAATAGCTAAATCAAAGAGTTGTTTTCCATAGACTTCATCAACATAAACTCCATTTTCTTCAACATCTCTTGCACCTTCTTCAATGTTAGGGTCATTTTCACGGGCTTGCTTGAAACCATATAGACCAACTTCTTCATATTTACTTAAATCTGTCTGGTTTTTAATTTCAGCTTCATTGACTATTCCTAAAACCTTTGCCATTGAAAGTTCGCCGCTGCCTCCATGGGGACCTTCTGTTGAAATAATTTTATTATTAAAAATAATAGTCAAACCTGTTTCATCTTCAATATCATACAGTTCAGTCATTAAAGGAATATTTCCTCCATGTGAATTTACAATAACGATTTTTTCAATATCCAAATATTTTTTAGCAGAATTGAGAGTTTTAATTACATTTCCCTTTAATTCATCTAAAGAAACATGCACTCCATGATCTATTTCATCTAATTCATAAGCAGGAAATATTATTCCCAAAAATTTAGCTCCGCTTTCAAGTGATGCCTGAAATGCAATGTGAGCACCGATTTTAGCATCAGTATCTATAGGTAATGCAGGACCATGATTTTCCAAGTGTGATCCAAGAGCTATTATTCCAATTTTATGAACTCCGGGATTTTTAATTTTTCCTGCTCTGTATCTTAATTCTGCCATTTAAATCACCAAATTATAATTCAAAGTTCCAAATGTCGTCTCCAACATAATGTTTTGTTTCAATAGCTTTACCAGAATCATTTTCAACCATTTCTTCACCAGTAATTAAGCTTATTCCAATAGCTAATGGTTTTCCATGTGTTTCATCAATAATTAAAACAATGTCTCCAGGATTGATGTTTTCATCAGCAGCTACAATTCCCGGACTCATAATATCGGCACCATTACTTACAAAACGGATAGCACCCATATCTACTGTTACTTTTTTTCCATGGATTTCATTAGCCAGTGCAGCTTTTAAGGTTGGAAATGGCTTTTCATCAATTAATATGATGTAAGGTTCACCATCAACTAAAATAAATGAATCAGGTTCGGCTTCAAGTATTTCTACATTTTTCTTATTTTGCAGCAGTTCACCATATTCTTCTAATTCTTTTTTAATTTCTTTAATTTTCTTTTTTTTCAGGAAGTTTCTTTTTTTAACTTTTATAGTCATATTTTTTCCATACCTTAAATTTTGATATGATGTATTATCTGATTTTTATTTATTATATTCTTTGGTTATGAATTCAGTTAAATTTTTTAATGACTTTGTTTAAAATAAATTTAGATGTCTTATATAGTGTAAATTACGGTTAAATTAGTGATTTATATTATTTTTTGGGCTTAAGGGTGTCCGCCAAAATTGATTTTTGATTTTTCGTCAAAAAAATTTTTGGGCTTAATTTTTATTATTTTTAATATATTTCAATTAATTTTTGTTTATTTTATTTTATTTGGTTTAATTATTTTTTAAATTATTGTTTAGTTTTATTTTATTCTTATTTTTGATTTTTAATGGTTTTAAGACAGTTAAGTTTATATACTTTGTTGTACATATTTTATATTAGATATAAGTTGTTTTGGTGTTGTTATTTATGGTTAAAAGAAAGTTTGATAGGAATCAGGCAAAATTGGGCATTAATACTCTTGATTGGAATGTTCCGGAGAATCATATTTCTCGTTTTGTTGTTGAATTTGTTGAAGAAGTTTTTCCACTTTTAAATATCAAAGAACCCAAGAAAAAGAAAGGAAGAGACTCCCTTCCAGTGGATTCCATGTTAAAATTGCTTATTTATGCCAAAATCCAACATATTGATAGAACATCAATAATTGCAGATATGGCGCGATACCATGATATATTTAAATACGTGTGCGATGATATTAGACCTTCTGAAAGATCAATCCAAAGATATCGAAGAGAATATGGCCATTATTTTGAAGTATTGCTGCAAATGACATTAAAAAAGGCCTTTGATGAAGGATTCACTGAATTTAATCACGTTGCCATTGATGGAACCATCAAAAAAGCATACAATTCCAACAACAACACCATTACAAAAAAAGAAACTCAAATATTGATCGATTACTACGAAGGACGACCTATTGACCCTGAATGTCTTGAAAAACTTCACAAACCTGCTCAAAGATTATTGGAAAAGAAAGACATAGATGATGAAGATAAATTAGAACTATTATATGGAATAAAAACACAATTTACATTCACAGGACAGGATAAAATTCCAGTAAATGATATAGAAGCAAGATTTATGAAAGGAAAGAAAGGAAACTTCATGGTTGCTTATAATATCCAATCTGCAGTCGATTATGATACCAAATTAATCTGTGCAATAAACGTCACACAAAACCCGACAGACCACTACGAACTACCAATAATCGCAGAAAGAGCAATAAGAAACATTAACACCACACCAAAGTATATAAGTGCCGATACAATATACTTAAACCAAATATCACTATCATACTTAGCAGATAAAAAAATAGATGGTTTAATACCAAATAGAAAGCAAAGTAAAGAAAAAATAGGAAAATTAAATCCAAATCCATACCATAAAGACCATTTTGAATATGATTATGAATTAGATGCATTCAAATGCCCAAAAAATCAATATATGCACTTTTTCGCAAAATACATCGAACCACACAAAGATCCAGAAAAACCAGACAAAATAAAAAGACTCTACAACAATTATGAAGCCTGTAAAAACTGCAAAGCACGAAACAAATGCTTAACAGGCAAACAAACACACAAAACCATCACAGAATACGGATCAGAAATGCAAAAAGCAATGAACGAAAAAATGGAAAAACAGGAATATAAAGACGAATATAGCAAAAGATCAAGCGTTGAAGGACCATTTGGAATATTCAAAGAACAATTCCAAATAGAAAAAGAAGTAGTCATCGGAATGGTAAAAACAGAAGAAAGAATAAACTTAGATGCATTAGCATATAATTTAATACGACTACACAACATAAAACAAGAAATAAAAAACACAACAGAAGATTTAGAAGATTTCTGCGAAAGCACATCCATTAAAAACCAATTAAAACTTGATGTAACAATATTTTAAAAAAAATCAACAAGTCAGCCAAAATTCAATTTTGGCGGACACCCTTAAATCAAACTAAACATTTATATAGTAGTAAAAGCATATAATTTAATATTAGTTTTAATTAGGTTTTGTCTTATCTAAACTTGATTATATTATGTCTAATATTTAAGAAAGTGATTATTTCCAATTGCTTTTAAATTATAAAATACAATAAAAAATTATAGTAATATAAGGTGATAAAATGAGCGGACAAAATGTTCAAAGACCACTTGATGCTTTAGGCAAATCTGTAAACTCTCCTGTTTTAATAAAACTTAAAGGAGATCGTGAATTTAGAGGAATACTTAAAAGTTTTGATTTACATATGAACTTAGTTCTTAATGATGCAGAAGAACTCCAAGACGGAGAAGTTACTAGAAGACTTGGTGTTGTGCTCATTAGAGGAGACAATATTGTCTATATCTCACCATAAGTACTATTTTAATTCTAATATTTGTAATAAACGAACTGATTAATTAGGAGGTGTATCAGTGTCAAAAGGTACTCCATCAATGGGTAAAAAGAATAAAAAAACCCATATAAGATGCAGAAGATGTGGAAGAAACACTTACCACATACATAAAAAAGTTTGTGCTTCTTGTGGATTCGGTAAATCTAAAAGGATTAGAAGATACAGCTGGCAAAACAAAAAACCAACTACTAGAAAAAGATTAGTTTAAGTTGGTAAAATCTGAAGATTATTTATTTAATCTTCATCAATTCTATTTTTCTATTTTTATAAAAACTTATTTAGCGATTTATTGGATTATTTTTTATTAATTAAAATTTTTATTTTCAAAATAATTTTTAGGATTTAACGCATGTCTGAAAGGGAAGTTTTCATAGCAAAAGAATTAGGCAGTGAAATAAAGTGACCATTTAATTAGAAATCTTTTTAAAAATTTAAATAAATTTGACAGAGTTATAATGAATTTTGAAGATGTTAATGTTATAAGTTTATCTCCAGCTTATGAATATGTACTTCAGAGAGTGGCTGCTGAATTTGAAATTGTTGAGATTAATGTTCCTGAAAATATTCAGGGAATATTTGACATTGTTATACCATTTCATAATCTGAATACTGTTGCTGTTAAACAGGAATTAAGTGAAATTGAAAACTGGCCGGATATGAAATATAAATTTTCTGATTTTACTGCAGAAGGAAAGCGAAGAGAGGTAAATAAGATTTCTCAGGAATTAAGGGCAAAACAGGAAGAACTGGTTCAGGTTAATTATGCACTTGATGCTCAAAAGTTAGGGTTTTATGATCCGGAATATGTTTCGAAAAACTATGGGGATTTTAAAGATAAATTAAATTTAATTCGTAAAAAACAGAAGGAATTAGTTTTTGATAATCAAGCTACTGTAATTAATAAAAATAAGGAAATCAGAGGACATTCATTAACTGGCAATATATTTTATTCTTCTATTGTAAAGCTAATGATTAGAAATTTCAATATTGAATCAGAAATGATTATTAGCAATGTGAATTATTTAAATAGATTAAATTCTATAAAAAGATTGGAAAAATCTTTTGATTATATAAATGGATTACATAGAGTATTTAACATTGCATTATCTAAAAAATATCTTGATTTAAAGATTCAGGAATTAAATCTGGTTTCTGATTTTAAATTAAAAGCCAGTGAAGTTGATGATAATTTTACTGGTGATGAAGTATATCATAATTTAACTTTGGAGCTGATTGACAGCAAGTCTTTTAAATTTCTAATCAGGGGATTAACTAAAGATGAATGGTATCAATGTAAAAACAGAAGGTTAGATGACGGAATTGCAATTGAGCGATATGTCTGTGAAAAATGTTTATTGAACTTTGATAAAAAACACTTACCTAAAAATATCTTTGATTTATTGCCTGTAGAAACAATTGAAGAAATTTTTAATTTAATCTGCAATTTTTCAGGAATCTGGCCATAATTTTTGTGTACCTAAAAAATAGTTACATTTATAAATAAGTTATGTAATAACATCATGCAATGGAATAAGTTATTTCATTAAATTTCATAGGGGGTTTTTAATTATGACTCAATTAAAAGAGATTGTTAAAAAAGAAAACATAAACTTAGATGAATATGTAACCTTTGTAACAGATAATCAGGAAGTATTGGCAGCTAATGTTAAATATGTAAAGATTAAACAAAGGCAAGATCATTTAATGGGTATAACATTTACCATAAACCCTAAACAACTGAAAGATGTTAATGAATTTTTTGATTCATTAACTTCCGGTGAAAGAATTTATTACAATATTAGTCAAACTGGCTATATTCCTGTAAATTACAGGGGAATGTTGCCGATTTCTAAAAATGTAACACATAATCCTGAGGAAACATTTTCAATAACTGTCATGGTAGACCCAGCTATTAATATCCCTAAAGATACTTATGAAGAGCCTACCTGCGATAATTGTGTGTTTCATCATATAAAATAATAGGTGTAAAAGATGGATGATAACGAGATAAGCCCTTATATAACAATGACTAAAGTTCGTTCTGGTGAAAAACTGCAGATTGAACAGAAATATGTTAAAATCAGAGAGGGACAAAACAAATTAATGGCCGTTAGTTATCAAGCTCCAATTTATGAAATGGTTGAACTTGAAAGGTTTTTTGAAGATTTTGCCCCTTCTGAAAAAATAAAATTTAATATTGGTGGAACTGGAAGCATTGGCGTAAATTTCAGAGGCATTATTGAAGGAGGTCAAAAGAATTTCAGCAAAAATATTGACCATAAAATAATACTTTTGGAAGAGTATAAATGTCCTAAAAAAGATGAATATGCTATTCCTAAAAGGTCTTCCAAGTTTGTACCTAAAGTAGCTCAGAAATCCAAATAATATGATAATTTATTATTCTGCAACTGGAAACTGTAAATATGTTGCAAATAGAATAGCTAGTAAAAAACACGAGATATTGCAAAATCTATGATTGGATATAATGATTCTGTTTATTTGGAAAAAGACGAGTCTTTAGGTATTGTAGTTCCTACTCACTTTTGGGGCCTTCCCACATTTGTTGAAGGGTTTTTATCAAAGATTAATATAATATCTGAAGATAAAAATCCTTACATTTTTTTTAATTGCTACTTTTGGAACAAGTCCAGGGTACTGCTGCTGATATCTTGCTGAGTTAATTGAATCTAAAGGGTTTAATGTATCTGCTAAATTCAGTATTCTAGTGGTTGATACATGGACGCCGGTTTTTAATTTATCAGATAAAGATAAAATTAATAAACAGACTTTAAATTCTGATAGGCTGATTGAAGATGTAATTTCTAAAATTGCAAGTAAAAATCAGGGGGATTTTGTTAAAAGAAAGTTACCTAAATTTGTCTGTGATATTTTTAGAAAAATCAGCAAATCCGGCAGAAAACCGGTTATTTGCATATTGATGAAAAATGTATTGGATGGGGATTATGTAAAAACAACTGTCCAGCTGATGCTATTGAATTACAGATGAAAAAACCAGTATGGATTAAAAATGAGTGTGTTATGTGTTTGAGGTGCCTTCATCTGTGTCCCAACTTTGCAATTCAATATGATAATAGAACCAAAAATCATGGACAGTACTTAAATCCACATATAGATTCTCTGGATTAATCGATTACACTTGGAACTTCATCTTCTACAGCATCCCATAACTCTGTAGCCCATCCCTGTGAACCGTCAATTACCATATCCAGGAGTCTTACTTTCCCATCTTTGAAACGGAATAGTCTGTAGTCCTGCTGAGATTTTTTAGTAGTTCCTTCTTTATTGCAATCAAGGTATAATCCTTCATCATATTCTTCTTCAAAGTCCCCTGCTTTTACAAAGTCTCCAACAAGTGAATATCCGTTTTTTACTGTTTTATCTAGTTTTTCAACAGTTTTTAACCATCCGCCCTGTGCTCTAAATTTTATATCAGGGTCAATTCTTTTTATTTCTTCGAACCAATTTAATTTCATAATTACCAAATCCTGTTATTTCTAATATTGGTTATTTTTGCATTATAAAAAGAAAGCAAGAGCATTTGAAAAATAATATTTTTTTATAACAATAGTTATATATACTTCTTTTTACAACTATATATTTATATAAACCTAAAAACAAAATTTATTAACATATTTAAAGAAATCTGGTCTTATTATGAATTTATTAGAAAAATTTAACATAGTCCCAAAGGATAAACATCTCTATGATGTTGCATTTACTCATGGGTCTTACGGAACAAAACACGGTTTGGATTATACATATGAAAGATTAGAGTTTTTAGGAGATTCTGTTTTGAATATGATTGTTTCAGAATATTTATATAAACAATATCCTGATTATGAAGAAGGTAAATTAACTAAACTGCGAGCAAATTATGTTTGTCAGGCAGCATTAATTTATTATTCCCATGAATTAGGTTTGGATAAGCATATCAAAATATATGGTGATGACAGCAAAATAACTGAAAATGAGGTTTTGTCAATTACTGCAGATGTTTTTGAATCATTTTTAGGAGCAATATTTTTGGATCAGGGTATAGAATTTGCAAAAAATTATATTTCAAAAATAATATTTCCATATATTGATGCAAAAAAAGTATTTTTCTTTGATTATAAATCAGTAATAAAAGAATACGGTGACGCTCAGGAAGTGGATATTGAATATAAAATACTTGATGAGTGTGGTGTGCCTCATAATAAAACATTTATAATATCTATATTGATTGATGGAAAGGAAATGGGTGTTGGTAAAGGTAAAAATAAAAAAGAAGCTGAACAGGCCGCTTCAAAACAGGCTATGAAAAAACTGAAAATACAGAAATATTAGGTGTTTTAAATGAAAAAAGAATCAGTTGGAGTTGTTCAAACAAAGTATTATAATATTGAAGAGCCAATTGAACTAGAAAGTGGAAAGACTCTTGATAACATCACAGTAGCTTATGAAACTTATGGTGAACTTAACAAAGAAAAGGATAATGCAATTTTAATATGTCATGCATTATCTGGAGATGCACATGCAGCAGGATGGCATGAAGGAGATAAAAAACCTGGATGGTGGGAAATAGTAATAGGTCCTGGAAAAGCTTTGGACAGTGAAAAGTACTTTATAATTTGTTCTAATGTATTAGGTGGATGTAAAGGAACAACAGGTCCATTATCAATTAATCCAAAAACGGGTAAAGAATACGGTCTGGATTTTCCGGTTATTACAATAAAAGACATGGTTAAGGTTCAAAAAAGATTGATTGATGCATTTGGAATTGACAAGTTATCTGCAGTTGTTGGAGGTTCAATGGGAGGAATGCAAACCTTGCAATGGCTTGTTTCATATCCTGAAATGATGAAAAAAGCAGTTGCAATAGCTACAACAGCACGATCTTCACCACAGCAAATAGCATTTAATGAAGTAGGTCGCCAGTCAATAGTAGGTGATCCAAACTGGAATGGTGGAAATTATTACGGAACAGGTAAAATTCCAAAAGAGGGACTGTCAGTAGCTCGTATGATAGCCCATATTACTTATTTAAGTGATGAATCAATGTATCTTAAATTTGGTAGGGATTTGCAGGATAAGGATGAAATTACATATGATTTATCAATGGATTTTCAGGTTGAAAGTTATCTTCATCATCAGGGAGCAAGCTTTGTAAAACGTTTTGATGCAAATAGCTATTTATATATTACAAAAGCAGTAGATTTATTTGATCTTGCCCAAAACAACTCATTAATTGATGGTTTTAAAGATGTTAAAGCAAAAGTTGAAATTATTTCAGTAGATTCAGACTGGTTATATCCTGTTGAACAGGGAACAGAAATTCTGACTGCTCTTAATGCAAATGATGTTGAAGTAAGCTTTTCAGAACTTAAATCTAATTACGGTCATGATGCATTTTTACTTGAAAAAGGTCAGCTTAACTATATTTTATCCAAATTCCTGTCAGATAATATAGTTGAAGATTTAATGCTTACAGATGTAGCTACAATCACAGAACAGGCACAAATAGAAGAAGCTGCAAAATTAATGTTTAACCGTAATGTTACTCATATTCCAGTAGTTACAAATGATAAAAAACTGATTGGAATAGTAACCAGCTGGGATTTGTCTAAAGCAATAGCTACAAATTCAAATGATTTAAAGGAAATAATGACAAAAACAGTTAAATTCTGTCATGCAGATGACTCTATTGAATCAACAGCACGTAGAATGAGAAAATTGGATATTTCATGTCTTCCAGTTGTAGATGATGATTTCAAACTAAAAGGAATTATTTCTACTGATCAAATAAGTCATTTAGTATCAGAATATAGGTAGAAAGGTAAAAATCCTTTCTAGCTAACTGCTTTTTTTAATGCCTGGTCAATATCAGCTATCAAATCTTCAGCATCTTCAATACCTACAGACATTCTGATAAAGTCGGGTGTAATTCCCCCTTCAAGCTGTTCTTTTTCACTCATATTGGAATGAGTGGTACTGGCCGGATGAATAACTAAAGATTTTGCATCACCGATATTAGCTACATGACTTAAAAGCTCAACACTTTCAATAAACTTCTTACCTTCTTCCAAGCCACCTTTAATTCCAAAACCAACAATTCCACCATAATTGCCGTTTAAGTATTTTTCAGCCATTTCATGGTTTTCATTATCTTCAAGACCAGGATAATTAACCCAGGAAACAGCTTCATGATTTTGCAGAAATTTAGCTATTTCCAAAGCATTTTTACAGTGCTGATTAACTCTTAAGGAGAGAGATTCAATACTTTGCAGGATTAAAAATGCATTAATCGGACTTAAAACAGTACCTAAATCTTTCATTAAATGCACACGGGCTTTGGTGATGTAGGCTTTATTTCCAAAAGCTTCACTATAAATTAAACCATGATATGCTGGATCTGGTGTAGTGAACTGTGGAAATTTACCATTTGCCCAGTTAAAAGTACCTCCATCAACAATAACTCCACCCATGCTGGTTCCGGTTCCTGATAAGAATTTAGTGGCAGAATGAACAACAATATCTGCACCATGTTCCAAAGGCCTGATCATTGTAATAGCTGAAGTATTATCAACAATCAAAGGCAAATCATGCTTATGAGCTATTTTAGCTATTTCTTCAAAATCAGGAATGTCTAATTTCGGATTGCCTATAGATTCGCAGTAAATTGCTTTGGTATTTTCATTTATTGCATTTTCATAAGCTTCCAGATCATGTGTAGGTACGAAATTTACTTTGATTCCCCAGTTAGGCATGGTATTTTTAAATAATGTAAATGTACCTCCGTAAAGATTATTTGATGCTACAATTTCATCTCCTGAGTTAGCTATATTTAAAATAGCCAGTAAAATTGCACTCATACCTGTTGACTGTGAAAGAGCTCCAACACCTCCTTCAATTGCAGCCACTCTTTTTTCCAAAACATCTAATGTAGGATTTGATATTCTGGTGTATAGATAACCTTCTTCTTCAAGAGCATATAATTTTTTAGCTTTTTCAGCACTTTCAAAAGCATATGAGCTGGTATGGTATATAGGTGTAGCTCTGGCGCCGGTAACAGGATCCACTTTTTCACCTGCATGAACTTCCAGAGTTCGTTGTTTGTATTTTCTTTGTTTATTCATATTATTCCTCAACTTTTATTTTTGTTAATCAATTATTTAATTAATTAGGGTATAATTTATGGATTATTAGGTGAACTTAATATTCTGAACGAATTTTATATGCATTATCTTTTTTGTTAAACATTTCATAATTATTTTTCATATTTTTTAGCTATAACATAATTGAATATTATTGTTATTTTGAATAATATGCAGTTAAAACTGATTATGTATGGTATTTTTGTCATATTGGGGGGGGAAATTATATATTGTTTAATTGATTGAGGTTATTTATAATGCTTCATATAATTAACTTTTTTAATTATAATATTTTGTATAGCTGAATAGAAACATATATACATCATATGTTCCAAATATAATCCTGTAGAATTTTCATGTTCACATAATAATTTACATGAGAAAATTTTTTGAATTCTATAATTGGTGAGTTGATAAAATGGTTAAAAAGATATTTGCTGTTGTTGGATCGGCTTTATTATTCTTATTAATAATTGGAGCTAGTTCTGCAGCAGACATTGATATAAATAATGATGGAACATTTAGCGATGTTCAGAATGGAATAAATCAGGCTCAGTCTGGTGATACAATTTATTTAAACAATCACACGTTCACAGGATCCGGCAGTGAGATTTCTGTAGCTGGCGGATGGTTTTCTAATAAAGATAAGATTACTATTGACGGTTCTATTAATCCAAACAAAGGTGGAACTGGTAATGAAATGTCTACATTAGATGCAAAATCAAGTTCCCGTGTGTTTAACATTGGAGCCAGCAGCATAACTCTGAAGAACATTATAATAACTAATGGTAAATATTCAGGACGTGATGCAAATGGTGCTGGTGTTTACAGTTCAGGTTCTAATCTTGTTTTGGAAAACTGTGTTATCAGTAACTGTGAAGCATCATCTAGCTCAAGAGGAGATGTTCATTCTGCATTATATTCAGAAAATACAGTAACATTATCTCGTTGTACTTTGGTTAACAATAAAGCTACCAGTACTTACAATACTGTAACAAATAGTTATGTTGTCAGAACTGCAAGTTTTGACGGGTCAATGACTGACTGTATTGTTCGTGATAATTATGTTTCTTCTATAGGGGCAATGGCTATTGGAATTACAATTGTTGGTTCCAGCAGCAATAAAGTAAGTAACACTAAATTTATGAACAATTATGCCACATCAACAAAGGGAAATGCCTTTGGTGCTGCATTACAGGTATTGGGTACAGTTTCTAATTGTACATTCGAATATAATCATGCAAATTCGGATGTTAATAACTCTCATGCAGGTGCACTTTGTTTCAGACCGGGAAGTACTGTTTATAACTGTACTTTTATAGGCAATATTGCATATAGGGGAGCGGCTACCACTTTCCATGCAAACGGTGAATTGAAAGATTGTATCTTTATTAACAACACTGCAACCGGTTTTGGTGGTGCAATCTCTACCGGATATGACGGTACTACAGGTCAAAATGTAAAAATTTCAAATTCTTATTTTGAAGGAAACGCTGCACCTATCGGTGGTGCTATTACTACTCATGGTAATGATATAACTGTAGATAACTCCACATTCCTATCAAATAAAGCTGCTGATAATGGTGGAGCTGTTTATGTTGTTGATGATGGAATAACTGTTTTAAATTCTAATTTTGGAAATAACTCTGCTAAAAATTATGCTGGAGCTATTTATGTAAAAGGAAATAATGTTAAAATTCAAAATGCAACATTTGTAAATAATTCTGCACACTTCGCAGGTGCTGTGAGGGTGGAAGGAAGTTATGTTAATGTTTTGAACGCTACTTTTATAGGAAATAAAGCTATTTCTGATGGTGTTTCAAAATCTCAAGCAGGAGCTTTAGGAATCAGTGGAAATAATGTTAATATAGACAGTTCTTACTTTGCAAATAACACTGTAGAAGGTGATGCAGGAGCTATAGGTGTAAAAGGAAGTCATATAAAAGTAACCAATTCACAGTTCTACTCCAACCATGCTAATCCATTTAACAATGATTTAAATACTGGTTTAGGTGGAGCTATATATACTATGGGTAATAATGTAACTTATGATAATGCAATATTCAGATATAATACAGCTGTTAACGGTTCTGCTTTATTTGTAGACGGTGTAGCTTCTCTTAAAAATATTGTATTTTACAGAAACCAGGCTTATACTTATGCATTGCCTATTATTGTTCAAAATCCGAAAAATCCTTATGGAGTAACTGTTAATGTTACTGTAGTGATTATTGGTGGAAACAATATTGCAAATGCAATACATCATGTAGGTCAGCTTAATGATATTTCATTTGATAATGTAACTTACTTATTTAATGTAAACGGAACAATCATGAACAGAACAACCGGAGCAGATGAACTTCATCCGGTTGATGGTGTGGAAAACAGTAAAAACGGTACTTTAATCTATAGGGATGAACGTGAAAATACTCAGTCAATCAATCCGATTGTTATTTATGATGAAGACGGAAACATTATTTACAATGAAACTTTAATCTCTTCAATTTATGGTGATGTCAGGTTTTCATTAAGCGGTCTTGCTCCTGGTAATTATACCATTAAAGCAGAACATCCTGAAGATCTCTTCTATAAAGCTATCAAAAATGAAACTAATTTTGAAGTAGTTGGTTTTGTTGATTTGGATGTTGATATTACAACTGATAAAAATTATTATGGATTGGACGAGGAAGTTGAATGGACTATTAGTTTAACTAACCATGGTCCGCATACTGACAATTATTGTTATGTAAATGGAATTAAACTTGATGATATTGTTGGTTTTACTCCTTCAAAAGGTACTTTTGATGTAGCTACAGGTATATGGAAAATAGGAAAATTAGCCAAAAATGAAGTTGTTACTCTTAAAGTTAAAACAAAAACTACAAGTCTCGGTACTGTTACTCTGACTGTTAATGCAGTAAACAGTACTGAAGATACTAACATAAGTAACAATGTAGCTACTAAAACCATATACATACAAGAACTGCCTAAGGTAGTTCCTACAAAGGATGTAAATGTTACAAACCCTAACTATGGTGATAAAGTTAAATATACAATAGTGGTAAGTAATGTTGGTAAGATTACTGCTGATGTAACTTTAACAGATACTCTTGATAAAGGTTTAATATTTACTGGTGCTAGTGGTAATTATGAATATGATTCTACCACACGTACTGTTACATGGAATATTGATGGTTTAGCTGTAGGTCAAAACTTAACATTCTATGTATATGCTACTGTAGATGCTTATGGTGTTTTAAACAATACAGTTACTGTTGGAGACAATACTGTTATAAGAAATGTAACTGTTCCTGAAATTACTCCTGATAAAACTATTGATAATGATTCACCTAACTTCGGTGATAAAGTATCATATACTGTCACTGTTACCAATGGCGAATTTGAAGCTAATAATGTTATTGTTAAGGATGTTGTTGGGAACGGATTAACCGTTACTGATATTAGTGATAACGGTCAATATGATCCGATTACCCGTACTATTACATGGATTGTTGATTTAGCTAAAAACGAAGTAAAAACATTCACTGTTGAAGCTACTGTTTCAGGCTATGGAAATATATCTAACAAAGTTGTTGTTGGAAATAAAACAATCTTTAAAAATGTGGATGTACCTGAAATTACTCCTAAAAAAGATGTTAACAATACAACTCCTAACTTCGGTGAAAATGTAGCTTATACTATTGTTGTTTCTAATGACGGCATTAGTGATGCAAAACAAGTTGTAATAACAGATACTCTTGCGAAAGGTCTTAAATTCCTTGGAGCTAATTATAATGGTGTTTATGATGAAAATACACATACTGTAACATGGACTTTGGATATTGATGCAGATAAAACTGTAGAATTAAAAGTAAATGTTACTGTGGAAGATTACGGCGTTTTAGTTAACAGGGTGACTGTTGGAGATAAAACAAGTTCTGTAGATATTGCAGTTCCGGAAATTATCCCTGATAAAACAGCTAATGTAACTGATGCTAACTTTGGTGACAATGTAACCTACACTGTTACTGTTACTAATGACGGTGATGTGGATGCTAGTCAGGTTGTCATTGTTGACCAATTAGGTAACGGCCTTAAATATGTCAGTTCTTCAGATGGTGGTGTTTGGGATGAAAAAACCAACACTGTTACTTGGATTGTTGATTTGGCTGCAGGCAAAACCAAAACATTAAATGTTGTAGCTACTGTGGTAGGGTATGGTAATGTAACCAACTCTTTAGCTGTAGGCAATAAAACTTCTAAAATAAACGTTAATGTTCCTGAAATTACTCCAAATAAAACTGCAGATAACAAAAACCCTAATTTTGGCGACAATGTAACTTATACTATTGTTGTTTCTAACGATGGTGCTGCTGATGCTAAGAATGTTGTTGTAAAAGATATTCTTGCTCCTGGTTTCAAGTTCATTGAAGCTAATTATGGTGGTGTTTATGATGAACTTACCCGTACTGTAACCTGGATTGTAGATGTTAATGCTAAAGGTCATGTTGATTTAACTATTAAGGTTATTGTTGAAGATTACGGTGTTTTAACCAACAATGTAACTGTCGGAAATAAAACAAGTTCTGTAAACATTACAGTTCCTGAAATTATTCCTAACAAAACTGCAGACATTGAAAATCCTAACTTTGGTGATGAAGTAACATACACTGTTAACATTACAAATGTCGGCAAATCCAATGCTGTCAATGTAGCTGTTCGTGATGTTTTAGGTGAAGGTTTAGAACTTATTTCAGCAGACGGAGGAGTATATAATCCGATTACCCGTACTATTACATGGACTGTTAATCTAAATTCAGGTGAAACCAAATCATTTAAAGTAGTTGCTAAAGTAATCGGATATGGGAATGTAACCAACTCTTTAGTTGTAGGTAATAAAACCTCTGCTGTAGATGTTAATGTTCCTGAAATTATCCCAAGTAAAGATGCTAATAATAAAGCTCCTAACTTTGGTGATAGCATAGATTACACAATTACTGTTAATAACATTGGTAAAGCAGATGCTAAAAATGTTGTTGTTGTAGACCATTTAGTTAAAGGATTGAAATATATCAGTTCTTCTCATAATGGTGTTTATGATGCAGCTACTCATACTGTTACATGGGTAATTGATATTGCTGCAGACAGTTCATTTGATTTGACTGTAACTGCTGCTGCTAATGAATATGGTGTTTTAACCAATATTGTATCTGTTGGAGATAAAAGTGCTTCTGTAGATGTAAATGTTCCTGAAATTATTCCTGACAAAACTGCAGACATTGAAAATCCTAACTTTGGTGACAATGTAACATATACTGTAACAGTCACTAATGGCGGAAATGCAGATGCTAAAGCAGTTGTTGTTCATGATGTTTTAGGTAAAGGTCTTAAATTTGTTTCAGCTACTGGTAATTACACCTTTGATGAAGCTACTAACACTATTACATGGATTGTTGATGTAGCAGCAGGTAAAACAGAAACATTTAATGTTGTAGCTACTGTTATCAATTATGGTAATGTAACTAACTCTTTAGTTGTCGGTAACAAAACATTCAGTAAAAATGTAACTGTACCTGAAATTACTCCGAACAAAACAGTAGACAATGAAAATCCTAATTTCGGTGATACTGTAACTTATACCGTTACTGTTAAAAATGAAGGAGATGGAAATGCTGCTGATGTAGTTATTGTTGATACTCTTGGTAAAGGTTTAGAATATATCAGTTCTACTGGTAACTATGATAATAAAACCAATACAATTACCTGGAAAGTTAACCTGGCTTCTGGAGAAACTAAAACATTTACTGTTGTTGCTAAAATCGTCGGATACACAGATGTAACCAATGAAGTAACTGTTGGTAATAAAACAGCTATTGTAAATGTAGATATACCTGAAATTATTCCTACTAAAGATGTTAACAATACAACTCCTAACTTTGGAGATACAGTTGAATACACTGTAACTGTTAACAATAATGCAAATACAGCTGCAAAACAAGTTGTCATAGTTGATACTCTTGGTAAAGGTTTAAAATTCATTAATGCAAGCCATAACGGTAAATATGATGAAGTTACAAGAACCATTACATGGATTGTTGATCTGGATGCTGGTGAAAGTGTTGTATTTAGTGTAAATGCTACTGTTGAAGCATATGGAAACATAAATAACACAGTAGTTGTAGGAAACAAGTCATTTACTAAAAATATTACAGTGCCTGAAATTACTCCAATTAAAAAAGTTGAAATTACTAATCCTAATTTCGGTGAAGAAATAACCTATTTCGTTTCTGTTTTCAACAGTGCTGTTGTTGATGCTAAGAATGTAGTTGTTGTGGATCATTTGGATAAAGGATTGAAATATGTCAGTTCCTCCAATAATGGTGTTTATGATGCAGCTACTCATACTGTTACCTGGATAGTTGACATTGATGCAGACAGTTCACTTGACTTGACTGTAACTGCTGTTGCTGAAGCTTATGGTGTTTTAACCAACATTGTATCTGTTGGAGATAAAAGCGCTTCTGCTGATGTGACTGTTCCTGAAATTATTCCGGGTAAGTCTGTTGATGTTGAAAATCCTAATTTCGGTGATACTGTAACTTATACTGTTACTGTTACCAATAATGGTGTTGGTGATGCTAAACAGGTTGTTGTTAGAGATACTCTTGATAAAGGATTGAAATTTGTTAAAGCTACTGGTAAGTATACTTTTGATGAATCTACTAATACTGTTACATGGATTGTTGATTTGGTTAATGGTGAGTCTCAAACTTTCTATGTGACTGCTGTTGCTGAAGCTTATGGTGTTTTAACCAACATTGTATCTGTTGGAGATAAAAGTGCTTCTGCTGATGTGACTGTTCCTGAAATTATTCCGGGTAAGTCTGTTGATGTTGAAAATCCTAATTTCGGTGATACTGTAACTTATACTGTTACTGTTACCAATAATGGTATTGTTGATGCTAAACATGTAGTTGTTGTGGATCATTTGGATAAAGGATTGAAATATGTCAGTTCCTCCAATAATGGTGTTTATGATGCAGCTACTCATACTGTTACCTGGATAGTTGACATTGATGCAGACAGTTCACTTGACTTGACTGTAACTGCTGTTGCTGATGAGTATGGTGTTTTAACTAATGATGTAACTGTTGGAGATAAAACTGCGTCTGTTGATGTGATTGTTCCTGAAATCACTCCTGATAAAACAGTTAATATTACTAATCCTAACTTTGGCGATAAAGTGGAATACACTATCACAGTTAGCAATAATGGTGTTGGTGATGCTAAACAGGTTGTTGTCGTTGATACTTTAAATGAAGGATTAACCTTTGTAAGTGCTTCTGATAATGGTGTTTGGAATCCTTTTAAACGTACTGTTACTTGGACTGTTGATTTGGCTAAAGGTGAATTTAAAGTATTTAATGTGATTGCTACTGTTTCAGCTTATGGAAACATACTTAATACTGTTGTTGTTGGAGACAAATCAAGTTCTGTAAATATTGCAGTGCCTGAAATTATTCCGGGTAAGTCTGTTGATGTTGAAAATCCTAATTTCGGCGATACTGTAACTTACACTGTTACTGTTACCAATAATGGAATTGTTGATGCTAAGAATGTAGTTGTTGTGGATCATTTGGATAAAGGATTGAAATATGTCGGTTCTTCTAATAATGGTGTTTATGATGCAGCTACTCATACTGTTACCTGGATAGTTGACATTGATGCAGGCAGTTTTATTGATTTGACTGTAACTGCTGTTGCTGATGAGTATGGTGTTTTAACCAACATTGTATCTGTTGGGGATAAAAGTGCTTCTGCTGATGTGTCTGTTCCTGAAATTACTCCTGCTAAAACAGTTAATATTACTAATCCTAACTTTGGCGATAAGGTAGATTACACTATTAAAGTTACTAATGATGGTATTGGTGATGCTAATAATATAGTTGTCAAAGATGTTTTAGGTGAAGGTCTTAAATTTGTTTCAGCTACTGGTGAGTATACTTGGGATGAAGATAGTCGCACTATTATCTGGATTGTTGATTTGGCTAAAGGTGAATCTAAAATTTTCCATGTAATTGCTGTTGCTGAAGCTTATGGTGTTTTATCTAACAATGTATTTGTTGGGGATAAAAGTGCTTCTGCTGATGTGACTGTTCCTGAGATTAATCCTGATAAAACAGTTAATGTTGCTAATCCTAATTTCGGTGATGATGTGACTTATACTGTTACTGTTTCTAATGATGGTATTGGTGATGCAAACAATGTTGTTATTGTTGATAGACTTGGTGAAGGTTTAACCTTTGTAAGTGCTTCGGATAATGGTGTTTGGGATCCTGTTAAACGTACTGTTACTTGGATTGTTGATTTGGCTAAAGGAGAAAGTAAAGTATTTACTGTTAATGCTACTGTTAGTGGTTATGGAAATGTTTCTAATTCTTTAGTTGTTGGTAATAAGACAGCTTCTGTTAATGTGACTGTTCCTGAGATTATTCCTGATAAAACAGTTAATGTTGCTAATCCTAATTTCGGTGATAATGTGACTTATACTGTTACTGTTTCTAATGATGGTATTGGTGATGCAAACAATGTTGTTATTGTTGATAGGCTTGGTGAAGGTTTGACCTTTGTAAGTGCTTCTGATAATGGTGTTTGGGATCCTGTTAAACGTACTGTTACTTGGATTGTTGATTTAGCTAAAGGAGAAAGTAGAACTTTCTATGTAAATGCTACTGTTAGTGGTTATGGAAATGTTTCTAATTCATTAGTTGTTGGTAATAAGACTGCTGGTGTTAATGTGACTGTTCCTGAGATTAATCCTGATAAAACAGTTAATGTTGCTAATCCTAATTTCGGTGATGATGTGACTTATACTGTTAGCGTTTCTAATGTTGGTATTGGTGATGCTAAAGCTGTTGTTGTTCGTGATGTTTTAGGTGAAGGTTTAGTTTTCGTTAGTGCTTCAGATGGTGGAGTATATGATGAAAATACACGTACTGTTACTTGGATTGTTGATTTAGCTAAAGGTGAAAGTAAAGTCTTTACTGTTAATGCTACTGTTAGTGGTTATGGAAATGTTTCTAATTCTTTAGTTGTTGGTAATAAGACTGCTGGTGTTAATGTGACTGTTCCTGAGATTATTCCTGATAAAACAGTTAATGTTGCTAATCCTAATTTCGGGGATAATGTGACTTATACTGTTACTGTTTCTAATGATGGTATTGGTGATGCAAACAATGTTGTTATTGTTGATAGGCTTGGTGAAGGTTTGACCTTTGTAAGTGCTTCTGATAAGGGTGTTTGGGATCCTGTTAAACGTACTGTTACTTGGATTGTTGATTTGGCTAAAGGAGAAAGTAGAACTTTCTATGTAAATGCTACTGTTGATGCTTATGGAAATGTTTCTAACTCTTTAGTTGTTGGTAATAAGACTGCTGGTGTTAATGTGACTGTTCCTGAGATTAATCCTAACAAGACTGTAAGTATTGAAAATCCTAATTTCGGTGATAATGTAACTTACACTGTTAGCGTTTCTAATGATGGTATTGGTGATGCTAAAGCTGTTGTTGTTCGTGATGTTTTAGGTGAAGGTTTAGTTTTCGTTAGTGCTTCAGATGGTGGAGTATATGATGAAACTACCCGTACTGTTACTTGGATTGTTGATTTGGCTAAAGGTGAAAGTAAAGTCTTTACTGTTAATGCTACTGTTAGTGGTTATGGAAATGTTTCTAATTCTTTAGTTGTTGGTAATAAGACTGCTGGTGTTAATGTGACTGTTCCTGAGATTATTCCTGATAAAACAGTTAATGTTGTTAATCCTAATTTCGGTGATAATGTAACTTACACTGTTAGCGTTTCTAATGTTGGTATTGGTGATGCTGAAGGTGTTGTTGTTCGTGATGTTTTAGGTGAAGGTTTAGTTTTCGTTAGTGCTTCAGATGGTGGAGTATATGATGAAAATACACGTACTGTTACTTGGATTGTTGATTTGGCTAAAGGTGAAAGCAAAGTATTTACTGTTAATACTACTGTTAGTGGTTATGGAAATGTTTCTAATTCTTTAGTTGTTGGTAATAAGACTGCTGGTGTTAATGTGACTGTTCCTGAGATCATTCCTGATAAAACAGTTAATGTTGCTAATCCTAATTTCGGTGATAATGTAACTTATACTGTTACTGTTTCTAATGATGGTATTGGTGATGCAAACAATGTTGTTATTGTTGATAGGCTTGGTGAAGGTTTAACCTTTGTAAGTGCTTCTGATAAGGGTGTTTGGGATCCTGTTAAACGTACTGTTACTTGGATTGTTGATTTGGCTAAAGGAGAAAGTAGAACTTTCTATGTAAATGCTACTGTTGATGCTTATGGAAGTGTTTCTAACTCTTTAGTTGTTGGTAATAAGACAGCTTCTGTTAATGTGACTGTTCCTGAAATTAACCCTAACAAGACTGCAAATATTGAAAATCCTAACTTTGGCGATAATGTAACTTACACAGTCACTGTTACTAATGATGGTATTGGTGATGCAAACAATGTTGTTGTTAAAGATACTCTTGGTAAAGGATTGATATTTATTAGTGCTACTGGTAATTATACCTTTGATGAAGCTACTAACACAATTACATGGATTGTTGATTTAGCTAAATGCGAATCCAAAACATTTAAAGTAAATGCTACAGTTTCAGAATATGGAAATGTAACAAATACTGTAATTGTTGGCAATAAAACATTTAACAAAAACGTAACAGTTCCTGAAATCAATCCAAACAAAACAGTTAACAATGAAATTCCTAATTTCGGTGATAATGTAACTTACACTGTTAGAGTCACTAATGATGGAATTGGCGATGCTAACAATGTAGTTGTCTGCGATATTTTAGGTAAAGGATTAAAATTCTTAAATGCAGATGGAAATTTCACATATGATGAAAAAACTGGTACAATTACTTGGATTGTTGATTTAGCTAAAGGCGAAACTAAAACATTTAATGTAAATGTTACTGTTTTAAGCTATGGTGATTTATCTAACAAAGTAGTTGTCGGAAATAAAACAGTTATCAAAAACATTACAGTACCTGAAATTAACCCAGGAAAAGAAATTAACATTGAAGTTCCAAACTTCGGTGATAATGTAACATACACTGTAATTGTAAACAACACCGGAAAAGTCAATGCCACTAATGTTGTTGTAGCTGATAAATTAGGTGAAGGTTTAACTTTTGTTAATGCTTCAGATGGTGGAGTATACAATGAAACTACCCGTACAATCACTTGGATTATTAACTTAACTGCTGGTGAAACCAAATATTTATATGTAAATACCACAGTTTCAGCATACGGCAATATAACTAACAGTGTAATTGTCGGTAATAAAACATTTAACAAAAACGTAACAGTTCCTGAAATAATCCCTGTAAAAGAAGTTAATTCCTCTGATATCCATATTGAAGATGAAATAACTTACACTATTGCTGTTTCAAATCCTGGAAAAACCAATGCAACAAATATCGTAATTAAAGATGTACTTCCTGAAGGATTAAAATTCATTAATGCTTCAAATGGCGGAGTATATGATCCAGCTACTGGAATTATTACATGGATTGTAAACATTACAGCTAATTCAACTGTTGATTTAACTGTTGTAGCTAATGTAACTAAATCAGGAAATATTACAAATACTGTAAATGTTGGAAACAAAACTGCTAACTGCACTATTGAATCAAAGGATATTGCTGATTTGGAAATACACATAGTTGCTGACAAATCTGAAATATACATTGGGGACTCTGTTGTCTGCACAGTTACTGTCATAAATAATGGACCAAGCGATGCAATAAATATAATTGCTAATGTACTTGTACCAAATACTTTAAGCATTATTTCATATAATGCAACAAAAGGAACATTTGACATAACTTCTGGCAAATGGTATGTAGGAAACTTAACAAATGGTGAAAAAGTCGTATTAACATTTGTAGCTAAAGCATTAAATGAAGACAATTCAACAGTATATGTCAATGTAACAAGCGAAACATTTGAGGTAATCTTGGAAAACAACTACGACAATGTAACTGTTAAAGTCCTTAAAAAAGCAGCTCCAATCGGTCCGGATAAACCAGTTCATCCAGACGATTCATCTTCAGCTGATGATGGTTCATCTTCAGATGCAGGTAGTGAATCTGTAAGCTTACCAAATACAGGAAATCCACTAGCAATATTGCTCTTATGTATTTTAAGTGTAATATTCGCGGGATCTAGAAAAAGAAAATTATAATTTTCTCATGATTTGGGTTTAATTACTCAAATCAGCTTTTTTTTATTTTTTTAAGATTAGCTATTTTTTCATTTGCTATTAATGGATTGCTCTTATTATTTTCTTAGAAATTAACAGTAACTTGTATATAATCAGCACAACAAATATTAAAAATAATTTAAGTATTGTTGTGATAATATGGCTAGTCAAAGTGAAGCAGCTTTAGAAAATAATTTAATTAAAACTTTAGTTGATGGAGGTTATGAGCAAGTTTTAATTAAAGATGAAAAAGAGTTAGAATCTAATTTTAAACAGCAATTGGAAAGATTTAATAACACTACTTTCACTGATGATGAGTTTAGAAAGATTCTTATTCATTTGGAAGGAGGTTCTATTTTTGAAAAAGCTAAGAAGCTCAGAGACCAATATGAACTTTCTCGTGAAGATGAAACATTCTATGTTAAATTTTTAAACAAAAAAGAATGGTGTAAAAATATTTTTCAAGTTGCAAATCAAATTACAATGGAAGGAACATATAAAAATCGTTATGATGTAACTATTCTTATTAATGGTTTGCCTTTAGTTCAAATTGAACTTAAAAAGAGAGGTGTTGAACTAAAACAGGCTTTTAAACAAATTCAAAGATATCAGCTACATTCATTCCATAATCTTTTTAATTATGTACAGATTTTTGTAATAAGTAATGGTGTAAATACTAAATTTTTCTCAAATAACTCAGAACTAAATTATAACTTTACATTTTTCTGGAAAGATAAAAATAATAACAATATCAATAATTTAGAAGATTTTGCAACTACATTTCTGGAAAAATGCCATTTATCTAAAATGATTTCACAATACATTGTTTTAAATGAAACAAAAAAATCACTGATGGTTTTAAGGGCATATCAGTATTATGCTGTTGAAGCTATTCTTGAGAGTGTTTCAAATAAATCTAACGGATATGTATGGCATACAACAGGTTCTGGTAAAACTTTAACTTCATTTAAGGCTTGTCAAATATTAACCAGTAAAGAAGATACAGATAAGGTAATGTTTATTGTTGATAGAAATGATTTGGATTATCAAACAACTAAAGAGTTTAATAGTTTCTCAGCAGGAGCAGTAGATGGAACAGATAATACAAATGCTCTTATTAAACAATTAAAAGGTAAAAATAAACTTATTATCACAACAATACAAAAGCTGCATCGTGCTGTAAAAGGTAGGGCAAAACAATTAGAAAACTATAGAAATCTTCGTATGATTTTAATGTTTGATGAATGTCACAGATCCCAGTTTGGAGATATGCACAAAGACATTACAAATTTCTTTACTAATATTAACTATTATGGTTTTACAGGAACTCCAATTTTTGCTGAAAATGCAAATAAATCAAGAACTACTGAAGATTTATTTGGAAAACGCTTGCATTCCTATTTAATTAAAGATGCTATTCATGATGAAAATGTTTTAGGATTTGCAGTGGATTATGTTGGAACATATAGGAGCAGGGTTAAAACTGATATTGAAGTTGAAGCTATTGATACAAGGGAAGTTATGGAATCTGAAGAAAGATTGGAGAAAATTGTTGATTATATTATTAAATATCATAACAATAAAACATATCACAAAGAATTTACAAGTATGTTTTGTGTTTCATCAGTTCCCGTTTTAAATAAATATTATAAGATTTTTAAAAAGAAAAATCCCGATTTAAAAATTGCAGCTATTTATTCTTATGGGGATAATGTAGATTTGGAAGAAGGCAATAAACATCCTCGTGATAACTTAGAAAGCCATATTGCAGATTATAATAAAATGTTTGGAACTAATTATTCAACAGATGATTTTGGTTCGTATTATGTTGATGTAAGTAAAAGAAGTAAAAACAAGCAAATTGATATTCTTTTAGTTGTCAATATGTTTTTAACTGGTTTTGATAATCCTTTATTGAATACATTATATGTTGATAAGAATTTGCAGTATCATGGTTTAATTCAAGCATTTTCAAGAACAAATAGGATTGATAATGTTAAAAAAACACAGGGAAATATTGTCTGTTTTAGAAATCTTAAAAAAAGAGTTGATGAGGCAGTTAGACTTTTCTCAGATACTAATGCTATGGGTTATGTAATAACTTTACCTTATAGTGAATATGTTGAAAAATTTAATTCCTGTGCAAACAGACTTTTAAAGTTAGTGCCAGATGTACAGGATGTTGATAGTTTAGAAGATGAAAAAGACATTGAAAAATTTGTTTTAAACTTTAAAAATATTCTTAGGGTTTTAAATAGGATGACTACATTTGCAGAATTTAGTTATGATGATTTAAAATTAACAGAACAAACTTTAAATGACTATAAAAGTAAATATTTGGATTTATATGAAGTGCTTGGTCGTAGTGAGAGTCCTAAAAAATCAAGTATTTTAGACGACATTGATTTTGAAATAGAACTTACAAGGCAAGATAACATTAATGTTTCATATATAATAAATCTTTTAAAAGATTTGGATCCAAAAGATTCTTCATTTAAGAAAGATGTCAGATTAATTCATGATTTAATGCAAGCTTCACATGAACTTAAAAGTAAAGCAGAGCTTATTGATAAGTTTATACATGAAAATATTGTAGAAGCTAATGGTCAAATAGATATTGATGAAGAATTGCCACAATACTTTGAAAAAGAGAAAAATAAAGAAATTGATGAAATGGTAGCTTCTGAAAACTTATCTAATGAGGAAACTAGGAAAATCATTGAAGAGTATGAATATAGTGGTAAATTACGTGATGATGATATTAAACAGTCATTCAATGAAGATATTGGATTTTTAGAACGCAGACATAAAGTTAACTTGTTAAAAAGTAAAATAATTGATTTGGTAGATAAATTTGCATTGATTTAATTTTTCTTATTTTTGTCCTAATTAATTAGGACAGAAACATTTATATGGTAAGAAGTGTAAATTATAATTTGTCCTACAAAAATAGGACAAAATTAATTTAAGAATAAAAAAACTTGCCATGTAAATATGACAAGTAAATTGATTGCACTTTAATCTATTTATTTCAACATTATTAAATCTTTGTTTAATCATGGAATTCAAATAGAAATATAAAATTTGTTTTCATATTTACAGGCAGTTTTTTTCTAAATAAGAAAACAAAGGTCTTAAAATGAACAAACAAACTACTCAACAAAAAGTACAAGAATTAAATGATGACGGAATAACTTTTGATAGATTTAATGATAAATTAGTAATTCATAACAATAATCAGGAATATCTAATTTCTGATAATGTATTGGAGGTTATTATACAACATGGAATTAAAAAAACTGTACTTAATGAAAAAGATATATTCAATCTCTTCAGAAAATATGAAATATATGAACCATTAACAATTGCAGACTATGAAAGGGTATTGGAAGAACATGAAATTCTTAAAAATGAAATACCAAATGCTGAATCAATAGAAAACAGTGATGCTGTAAAATTTGGATTAAACTATTTCATCAACCATGAATATGATAATGGGGGATTATACCAAACACTGAAAATCATCGATAGTTATGATGAAATTTCTGTAATGCCATTAATAGGATTTCAGTTTGAAAACAATTATCGGGCTAAAATATTAGAAATATTTGGAATAAACGATTTTGGAAATTTTTCAAGAAAATTATATAATAAACAATATGTTTTACTTGAAAGTGAATTTGATAAACTGTTACTGACAAGAAATAAATATGCAAGGGTTGTAAATGGAGTTAGATATAATGGAATAGATGAAGTTCCCTTACACAAGATAATGGAGTACGGGGAAATTTATAATAATATTTATCGTAACCTTCGTGTGAAATGCGGATATAAATTTAATCAAAAACCTTCAACATACAAATTAATAAATCCCTTATCTTTAGTTAAATATGCTAAAATAGAATATCATGATAAGGTTGGTTGTGAATTCAGACCTATGGGATTAAAATGTTCTATATAAAAAATTTGGGGGAATTTAAATAGAAATAAAAAGATTATCACAGATAGCTGATGTTTTTTCAGGAGTTAGATTATCTAGATATGGTGATGAGCATGGAGAATCACAAGTTGTGGTTCACAAAACCTACTCTGATAATTTTTTAAAGTTTGACTGTGAATCTAAAACAGTTTCAGATAATTATCTTAAAAAATTTGAAAAATACTTTTCAAAAGAAAATGATATTATTGTTCATAGTTTTGATCTAGATAAAGTAACTAAAATTACAAAAAAGGGAATCATAATTCCAAGCGATTATATAATCATAAGATTACATGAAAATATAGATTCTGATTTTATGGTTTTTCTTTTAAAAAGTAGTATATTCCCGCGTGAACTAAATAAGTTAAGAGAAGGTTCAGCGGGAAAATGGATTAAAATTAATCATATGAGGGAAGTTAAACTACCAATTCCAGATTACAATAATCAAAAAGAGTGTGGTAAATTATTAAGATTATTAGAAGATAAAATTCAATTAAAATTAAAATCAGTAGAAAACAATAAAAAAGCACAAAAAGCAATATTGGATAAATTAGTGGGGGATTAATAAATGTCAGACAAACAACAAAATTTAGAAACAAAATTATGGGCAGTAGCAGATGTATTACGCGGAACAATGGATGCAAATGAATTTAAAAATTATATTTTAGGATTTATTTTTTACAAATATTTATCTGAAAAAATTGAGTTAAGATTAACAAATGAATTAAAACAGGACGGTTTAACTTTTGAACAGGCATATGCAATAGATAAATTCAAAGAAGATTTAAGACAGGAAGCTATTGAAAACTTGGGATATTTCATAGAACCTCAGGATCTTTTTTCAAATTTAGTTAAACAGGCCAGTGTTGGAGATGAGGACTTAATTCAGAATGTTGAAAGGGCATTTAAAAAAGTGGGAGATTCTTCAATTGGTGGAAAAAGTGCTCAGGATTTTGAAAATCTTTTTGATGATGTGGATTTACAGTCATCCAAACTTGGAAGAAAAGTATCCGATAAAAATAAGTTAATTGGACAAATAATAAAACACTTGTCTGAAATAGATTTTGAACTTGAAAATGATGAAAATGACATTCTTGGAGATGCATATGAATATCTGATAAGTCAATTTGCATCAGATGCCGGTAAAAAAGCAGGAGAATTTTATACTCCTCAGGAAGTAAGTAAAATTTTAGCAAAATTAGTTACAGTAGGTAAAAGCAGATTAAAATCTGTTTATGATCCAACATGTGGTTCAGGTTCACTTTTGCTTCGTGTAAGTAAAGAAGTAAGAGTAACAGACTTTTATGGTCAGGAACTAAACCAAACAACTTATAACTTAGCTAGAATGAACATGATTCTTCATGATGTAAACTTCAATGATTTTGATATTCGCCAGGGAGACAGTTTAGAGGAACCTTTGTTTATTGATGAGCGATTTGAAGCAATAGTAGCGAATCCACCATTTTCAGCAAATTGGAGTTCAGATAAAAAATTCTTGGATGATGAAAGATTCAGTGCAGCAGGAAAATTACCTCCAAAATCAAAAGCAGATTATGCATTTGTAGAACATATGATTTATCATTTGGATGAGAACGGAACAATGGCAATAGTATTACCTCATGGAGTATTATTTAGAGGAGCAGCTGAAGGAACAATTAGAAAATTTTTGGTTGATGAGAGAAATTACCTTGATGCAGTAATAGGATTGCCCGCTAATCTTTTTTATGGAACAAGTATTCCAACATGTGTTTTAATATTTAAAAAATGTCGTGAAGAAAATGATGATATATTATTTATAGATGCATCTCAAGAATTTGAAAAGGTTAAAAATCAAAATAAATTAAGGGAATCAGATATTGATAAAATAGTTAACACATACATCAATCGTGAAGAAATAGACAAATACTCACACAGAGCTTCACTTGAAGAGATTAAAGAAAACGATTTTAACTTAAATATTCCTCGTTATGTTGATACTTTTGAAGAAGAAGAACCAGTAGATTTAGATGAAGTATGCAAAGAACTTGAAAAGATTTCTGAAGAAATGAAAGAAGTTGATGCAGAAATTAAGAAATATTGTGATGAATTGGGTATTAAAGCACCATTATTTTAGGGATTGATTTTGTATGAGTGAAGAAAAATTAGTTCCTAAATTGCGATTTAGCGGATTTACTGATGAATGGAAAAAATCTAATTTAGGAAATATTTCATCTAATGAAATGTATGGCATGAACTCTGCGGCAAAAGATTATGATGGATTTAATAAGTATATTAGAATTACAGACATATCTGAAACATCAAATAAATTCATTCCAAATCCATTAACCTCTCCTGATGGAGATTTGGAAGATAAATATAAATTAAAGAAAGGAGATATAGTTTTTGCTAGGACTGGTGCAAGTACTGGAAAAACTTATCTTTATGATGATAATGATAGAAATTTATATTTTGCAGGTTTTTTAATTAAATTTCATATTGATAATGCTAATCCAAAGTTTATTTTTTATAACACTCTGAAGGAGGAATATTTAAATTGGGTAAGCATAATGTCTGTACGTTCAGGTCAACCAGGTATTAATTCTAATGAATATAAAAAATTACCTATAATTTTACCTTCTTTAGATGAACAAAATAAAATTTCAAATTTTTTAACTTCGATCGACAAGAAAATTGATTTATTAGAAAGGAAGCATCAATTTTATCAAGAATTCAAGAAGTATTTGATGCAACAGATTTTCACACAGAAATTAAGATTTGCAGATAGTGATAGCTGTTGGAAAGAAATTTCATTAAAAGATATTGGAACCTTTTACAGAGGACACTCTTATAATTCTACTAATGTTGCAGATGAAGGATTATTAGTATTAAGGTCAAATAATATCCAGGGCAATGTTTTAGATTTTTCAGAAGATGGACTTCAATTTGTTGATAAAGATTGTAAAAAAGAATTAGAATTACAGAAAAATGATATTGTGATCTGTATGAGTAATGGAACTAGAAGATTAGTTGGAAAATCAGCAGAATACACCGGCAATTATGAGAATAAAGTTACTGTTGGAGCTTTTTGTAGTATTTTCAGAACTGAAAATAAATTAGCAAAATATTTATTCCAAACAGAAAGCTATAAAAAAAATTTATATTTAATTTTAGCTGGAACTAACATCAATAATCTTAAAAATTCTGATTTAGAAAAGTTTAAATTTAATATACCTACAAATGAATCAGAAATCAATAAAATACATGATTTATTTGTTTCAATTGATAATAAAATTGATTATAATAAAAAACAATTAGAAGAAATAACATTATTTAAAAAAGGTCTTCTCCAGCAAATGTTTGTTTAAATTTTATTTATGGATAAAAATTAAATTATAAAATAGAACTATTAGGACTTTAAAATCTTAATTCTATTTTATAAATCTTTTTTTAACTTAAATATTTTCTATGTGAGTTTTTCACATTGTTCTGATTAACCATAGCATAGTGCATTGTTGTATCTATTTGTACATGTCCTAATAGTTTTTGTACTTGTTCTATTGGCATTCCTTTGTCAATTGCATTTGTTGCCATAGTTCTTCTGAATTTATGGGGGTGGACTCTTTTGATATTGGCTTGCTTTCCAAGTTCACGTATTCTTCGCTCAACACCATTTATTCCCAAACGATTGTATGGTTTTTTAAATGAGACAAATAATGCAGGATTTTCATCTTTACGTGTTTCTAAATAGTTCATTAAATGTATTTTTGTTTTAGCATCAAAATATACAGTTCTTTCACTATCACCTTTTCCCAAAACAATACATTCACGTTCATTAAAAAATACATCATCTATATTTAAGTTTACAAGTTCTCCAACACGTATTCCAGTTGAATTTAAAAGTTCAACCATTGCAAGATCTCTAATATTATTACAGGTGTCTCTTAATATTTCGAAGTTTTCATCAGTCAAAACTTCTTTTACAGTTTTTCTTGTTTTTATTTTATGAATACGTCTTACAGGATTTTTGACAATATAGTCTTCGTCTTCTAACCAGCTAAAAAAGCTAGATAAAACTCTTCTTACATTGTCGATGGTTATTTTGGATGAATTTGTTTCTTTTTTATAGTTTGCAAGATAGGTTCTTAAATCGTCTGTTGTAATATGTTCTATTTTCTTTTTAATTTTATCAAGCATTTTTATTATTGTTGTCCTATAATATGTTACTGTTCTTTGTGAGCAGCCTTCTACTTGTTTTGCTGATAGAAAATTTAAAACAAGGTCTTGATTTTTCTTAGATTCAATTGATGTTAAAATTTTGTCTTTTTTTATTACATCAAAATGTTCTAAATTTTGTTTTAAAGTATTTTCTAATTTTTTCAGCTGGTTTTTATCTAAAAAAGGTTTCATGTCTGTTTGAATATTGGTTATAATTTTAGTTTTCATTAAAACACCATTTTTAGATATGTTTCTTATTTTGTAATAATGATAAAATTAATTGTACAACAAACATTTGCTGGAGTAATCCTTTTTTAAATTCTTGTGTTATATTAATGCAATTATTAATATTTTCCAAAGTTTTATCGGCATCTACTAATAATTTTCCAATTTGTTGCTGTTCAGGCAAACTAGGGACATTTACTTTCTCAATACAATAATCTTTGAAATAAATATGGGGAATAGATGACCCATTAACATATTTTAACAAATTTAATGTTTGTAAAAGATAATAAAGAAAATGAATATCAAAATTCTTTTTAGGCAATAGATATTGGGAAGTATTCACAATAGATGAATTCTTTTCATGATAACTTAAATTTCCAACTCCTGAACCATCTTTAACAATAGAAATATAATCGGTTTCCATTTCACAAAAATCAATATTCTTTAAAAATCCACTGGCCCCATATAATGGATAGGTTCCAGTATTATCCTCCAATTGATTAATTGAAATACTAGATGATTTTACACTTAATAAATCTTTTAATTTATATTGTTTCCATTCATCTTTAAAATCAAATCTTAATTTTTGTGCAAAAATCTGTTGCATCAAATACTTTTTGAAATCTTGGTATGATTCATATTTTCTTTCTAATATTGTTATTTTTTTGTCTATTGAAGGGTGTCCGCCAAAATTGATTTTTGATTTTTCGTCAAAAAAATTTTTGGGCTTAATTTTTATTATTTTTAATATATTTCAATTAATTTTTGTTTATTTTATTTTATTTGGTTTAATTATTTTTTAAATTATTGTTTAGTTTTATTTTATTCTTATTTTTGATTTTTAATGGTTTTAAGACAGTTAAGTTTATATACTTTGTTGTACATATTTTATATTAGATATAAGTTGTTTTGGTGTTGTTATTTATGGTTAAAAGAAAGTTTGATAGGAATCAGGCAAAATTGGGCATTAATACTCTTGATTGGAATGTTCCGGAGAATCATATTTCTCGTTTTGTTGTTGAATTTGTTGAAGAAGTTTTTCCACTTTTAAATATCAAAGAACCCAAGAAAAAGAAAGGAAGAGACTCCCTTCCAGTGGATTCCATGTTAAAATTGCTTATTTATGCCAAAATCCAACATATTGATAGAACATCAATAATTGCAGATATGGCGCGATACCATGATATATTTAAATACGTGTGCGATGATATTAGACCTTCTGAAAGATCAATCCAAAGATATCGAAGAGAATATGGCCATTATTTTGAAGTATTGCTGCAAATGACATTAAAAAAGGCCTTTGATGAAGGATTCACTGAATTTAATCACGTTGCCATTGATGGAACCATCAAAAAAGCATACAATTCCAACAACAACACCATTACAAAAAAAGAAACTCAAATATTGATCGATTACTACGAAGGACGACCTATTGACCCTGAATGTCTTGAAAAACTTCACAAACCTGCTCAAAGATTATTGGAAAAGAAAGACATAGATGATGAAGATAAATTAGAACTATTATATGGAATAAAAACACAATTTACATTCACAGGACAGGATAAAATTCCAGTAAATGATATAGAAGCAAGATTTATGAAAGGAAAGAAAGGAAACTTCATGGTTGCTTATAATATCCAATCTGCAGTCGATTATGATACCAAATTAATCTGTGCAATAAACGTCACACAAAACCCGACAGACCACTACGAACTACCAATAATCGCAGAAAGAGCAATAAGAAACATTAACACCACACCAAAGTATATAAGTGCCGATACAATATACTTAAACCAAATATCACTATCATACTTAGCAGATAAAAAAATAGATGGTTTAATACCAAATAGAAAGCAAAGTAAAGAAAAAATAGGAAAATTAAATCCAAATCCATACCATAAAGACCATTTTGAATATGATTATGAATTAGATGCATTCAAATGCCCAAAAAATCAATATATGCACTTTTTCGCAAAATACATCGAACCACACAAAGATCCAGAAAAACCAGACAAAATAAAAAGACTCTACAACAATTATGAAGCCTGTAAAAACTGCAAAGCACGAAACAAATGCTTAACAGGCAAACAAACACACAAAACCATCACAGAATACGGATCAGAAATGCAAAAAGCAATGAACGAAAAAATGGAAAAACAGGAATATAAAGACGAATATAGCAAAAGATCAAGCGTTGAAGGACCATTTGGAATATTCAAAGAACAATTCCAAATAGAAAAAGAAGTAGTCATCGGAATGGTAAAAACAGAAGAAAGAATAAACTTAGATGCATTAGCATATAATTTAATACGACTACACAACATAAAACAAGAAATAAAAAACACAACAGAAGATTTAGAAGATTTCTGCGAAAGCACATCCATTAAAAACCAATTAAAACTTGATGTAACAATATTTTAAAAAAAATCAACAAGTCAGCCAAAATTCAATTTTGGCGGACACCCTGAATTAATAAAGTTAGAAATAACTTTTTGTTCATCAACAGAAGGTATCTGAATAGGTATTGAACGAATTAATTTTAAATTTAAACCACCACGACCTCCATCTGAACTTGATAATGCTCTAAGATAATCATATTTAGATTCAAGATAATAGAATAAAAATTTGTAATACAAATTATCATTAGGAATAATTGACGCTATTGATTGATTTGTACATAATTCAATTTTATTTATTGCTACAGTACCTCTTGTTTTTCCTTGACCTGCTAAAGCAATTAAAACTGAATTTTTTGGGACTAATTTAGTACTTGAATTATTATATCCTTCAGAAGTAATAAATTTATCAGTGAAATAGACATATTTCTTATGAACTTCACCTGAAGATAACCAAGGTATATTTCCCCCATCCCAATATTCTTCTACTGATGTTTTAGGAGTTGCTCCAGCAACAACATTTTCAACCAATTCCCCTAATTTGTATTTTTCAAAATCAGAATGTTCGAAATCAAATCGCAATATTACTTTTAACTATTATTTAATAATCATTAAAAAAACTATTTTTATATATGGGATTATAAAAGAAACTAGTGCTGAATTTTTTAGTTTTCGGATATTTTCTGTTTTTTAGTTGAATCCATATGCTGATTTGGATTTCTAAAAACACATTTGAATTTCATAATAAATGTCATATATTTTAATACAATCATTACTATAACTATTAATATTGATTGTAGGTGAATTCATGTTCAATAAAAAGTATTTTATTTTAGTTTTTTTTGTTTTTCTGATAGCTATAACTTCAGTCAGTGCGCAGGATGATGCTGTAGCTAGTCAGGATTTAAATGAATTGTCATTTAATGATAATGTGGTGTTGGATACTAACACTGATGCAGAACACTATGCAGACGGTGCCGTAAGACAGGACACAGGTCAGACTGCTGATGATTTGATTAATTTAAGTGAATGCAGTTCAGCTGTTCTTCAGGTAAGTGATAATGAAGGAGTTATTTGTGTCAGGCGTGATGCTGCAAATGCTGCTGATATTTATATTGAAAGCGGTAGCTGGGGAGATATTGGTTATCTGAAGCAATATAAAACCAGTGGTGATTATTTTTCACATGCAATTGTCACATCCAACGGATGGCTTATTGGTAATGGCGGTGTAACTGACGGTTCGGCATTTCGCCAGATTGAAAGCATAGCTTCTGAAATGGTTGTCACCAATCAGATTACAAATGATTATCTTTCAAGAATTTATAAGATAATGTCCAGATATTCTTTAGGTCATTTTGTAATTAAGGCGGCTGACGGAACCTATGGTGTTGTTTTCAGTAATTTGTATCATGTTTCTAAACTGCAGCCAGGACAGTATGTTTTATGTCCTAATGTTTATTCCATGTCTCAAAAAGGCAGTTATGACAGCAGTCTGAATCCGGTTGATGCTGCTATTAAAAAAGTTTATACTGACAGCTATGGTGTCAATAGGAGGAATATAATGACTTATCACTGGAAGCTGACTGCTTCTTCTGATGGACTGTCCTATGGAGTAGATTCCTATGCATCAAATGATGACGGTAGAGGTGTTGGCCGATCAACATCCCATATGGCAGATAATGTTTATTACTTCAGTAATTTCCATTCAAGAAATTCCCTTCCCTTAGCCAGGGATAAAGTGTTTTTGGGAACTCATGTTTTTGGCGGCAGTATTGAAGTTTTCAAATTACTGACTCCTGTCAGTTCATGTCTTGTTGGAGATAATATTGAGCTGAAATATCAGGTTAACTATATTGCTCATTCAAGTCCGATAGTTCAGTTTGATATTCCTGAAGGATTTGATTTTAATAATGCAACTGTATCTAAAGGAAGTTACCGATTGGATTCTGGTCGCATTGTAGTTTGGAATTTAAATGACTGTGATATGAATAATTACATCACAATTTCTCTTAAGGCACTTAAATCAGGACAAGTTGATTTATACCATTCACTGGATAATAATTTTGTCGGAAGCGATAAGCTATTTGCAAATGATTATGGTGCCGTACTTTGGGTAAATGATGTAAACAAATATTATAAAGGTCCTGAAAGGCTTAATGTATACTTAAAAGATGTTAATGGTAATCCTATTGCTGGTGAAAATGTTATCATTAATATCAATGGTGTTGATTATAAAAAAGTTAGTGATGATAAAGGCGCTGCTTCACTGGCAGTTAATTTGGAGTCTGGGGAATATCCGGCTAAAGTAACTTATAATGGACGTTTCGGCAGTGATTCTAAAGAAGTCAATATAAACGTATCAAAAACTATTGAAAGTAAGGATATTGTAAAGATGTTCAGAAATGCAACACAGTATTATGCAAAATTCATTGATACTTCAGGAAATCCTTTAGCTAACAGGGCAGTTACATTCAATATCAACGGTGTGTTTTACACAAGAAACACTGATGATTCAGGTTATGCAAAATTAAACATTAACTTAAGACCAGGAACCTACATTTTAACGGCATACAATCCTGTAAACAATGAGAAAAAAGGTTTCAACATAACTGTCAAAGCACTTATCTGTGAAAACCATGATATAGTCAAATATTATAAAAACAGCACACAATACACAGCAAAAGTCTATGATAAAGACGGAAGCTTAGCTGTTGGTAAAACTGTAACATTTAACATAAACGGAGTATTTTATAACAGAACAGTTGATGAAAATGAAACAGTAACACTAAACATCAATTTGAATCCCGGAAAATATATTGTAACTGCAATATATGAAGGATATGATGTGGGAAACAATGTGGTTGTTAAAAGTGTCCTGCTTACTGATGATTTGTCCATGAAGTTTAAGGACGGCAGTAAATTTAATGCAACTGTTCTTGACGGTCAGGGAAAACCCTTAGCTAATCAGACAGTGATATTCAATGTAAACGGAGTATTTTACAATAAAACAACAGCAGATAATGGTGTTGCAAGTTTAAATATCCGACTTCTCAGGGGAGAATATATCATCACTTCAATATGGAACAGTTATCAGATTGGAAATAAAATTACAATCAGTTAGGAGAAATCTTCTCTTAACTCTTTTTTTATTTTTATTAACTTATTTCAATAATTTAACCATTCCAAAACCCATTGAATTTTTCTCACCTATTCCGACATCATAAGCAAATTCAATCAGGTCCAGGTCACCTTCTAAAATAAGATCATTATAATCCTCCAGGAGGATGGAAATTTGATGTATCTAGTTCCACTATATTTAATACATAATTTGAATGCATTTTAATACTGCCGCAACTATTTCCATTATTATCTTCAAGTATCGCATATATAGTATCGGCATCATAATATTTGTATTCTACTATATGACAATCATATTTTTCACAATATTTCTCAACAGTCATGCCATGTTGTGTTTGGATATCTGCATAAATATAAATGCCTATTCCTACAATAGCTATTACTGCTATTAATCCGATTACAATTAATTTTTGAGTTTTCATTTTTTATCAAATCACTTATTATTTTTTTATTTCACTTTACTGTGTAAGGTAATTGTGTAGAATATTTGAAACATCACAATCCTTATTTTAATGGATAACACTTCACAGTATACAATCCACTAGCCATTTATATTATTTCTGTAGTGGGGATTTTATAAAAATTATTTAGTCATGAATATTAAATGGATTGATAATCTTCAAATATGCAATCATTTAGTACAACATTGTATAGCTCTTTTATTGTTTCATAATATAAATCTGTTTTCGATGGTAATTATTTCTTATTTCTTCAAGTATTTTTTTAAAGATTACTTTATTTTCTAATGTGTTGAAATAATACTACCTTATTAATATGTCTATTAGAATGGTAGAAAATTTTAGTTATCTTATTTTATTATCAAATTCCCTTACAAAGTATTTTTCTAATGTATCTAAATATTCTGATTTTGCATATTTAATAAATTTATTTGCATAGTTATATACTCTTTTAATACCCTTAGGTTCCACATATACTGATATCACATATGATTATCCAAATTCTTTTTGTATTTGTGGATATGATACATATTTTCTTGCATTCCTAACTCCAAACTTCTATTATGTTATTTAATAATTGTTTTGCTATTTGTTGTTTATTTATTTATCTGAAGAATATAATAAAGTAATTTTTCTAGGGTTTTTAGTTACTCCAACATAAATTAAGCTAATAGTATCAATTCCAAATGAATCTCCAAGTATTTTAGTAAGATTTATACTATTTATTAACAAAATTATATCCTATGGAATACTCATAAATTAATTTTAATAATATGTGCTATAATTGGCTACTCATAATTGTGGTGAAGAATAAAACTATAAATCCCTATACTTTCTTCCTTCAGCTCCAGTTATATCTTTCTTAACTTCATATAACAGCTTGTTTGATATATATGTTTTATTATATCACATTAGCCACTGTCAAACAGTGAGCAGAATTATGTATAACTTGATTTTACATTAATTGTACTGGGTAATGAGTAGTTAAACAAAAATGTTTATTTATTTAATAGATTATAATAGTAGTATTAAAAGGTAGTAATGGATATTAAGGAGTGAATTTTAATGTTGGATGATTTTGATTTTGATAAGGAAAGTCCGTTTCAACCAGGTCATCCAGTCAGTCCATATTATTTTAAAGGAAGAACTAAAATAGTTAAAAAAATTTTAAGATACTTGAATAAAGCAGAAAAAGGTGATGTTCAGCATTATTTTATCACTGGGGAAAAAGGTATGGGTAAAACATCTTTAGCAAGATATGTTCAGGACTTTGTTCAAGACAAAATGGTGGGAGTATATATTTCAAATAAAGGAAATCATTCTTTAGAAAATTTAGTAAAACAAATTTTAGAAGAGTTGATTAACTCTGCACCAAAAGATTCCATAAAATCTAAAATTAAAAATATTTTTGGAGATTATGTTGAAAGTATTGAAGTTAAAGGAAATAAATTCAATTTTAAACTAGATGAGTATGCTTCTAGAGATATTGTTGATAATTTTTTATATTATTTGAATAAATCATATGAAGAATTATGTACTGAAAAGGGTATTTTTTTAATTATTGATGATATTAATGGTTTATCTGAATCAAAAGAGTTTGTCGATTGGTATAAAAAGTTTGCAGATTCTATTGAAATGAAAGATTATAATATTCCATTATATATTCTATTAGCCGGATATCCTGAAAAATTTAATAGTCTTGTAAATCAGGATGAATCTTTTTCAAGAATTTTTCATTATAATCATATTGATTATTTAAATTCCAAGGAAATTACTGAGTTTTTTCAGGATACTTTTGATAGTGTAGGAATTAAATGTGATGATGACTCTTTAAAGTATATGGTAACTTTTTCAGAGGGTATTCCTTTGATGATGCAGGAAATAGGAGATTCTGTTTTTTGGGAAGTTGAGGAAAATATTGTTAATAAGGAATATGCAATTAAAGGTATTGTTGAAGCAGGTAGATTAATAGGTAAACGACAGATAAAACCAGTTATGGATAAATCTATCCGTAGTAAGAATTATGAAAGTATTTTAATGAAATTAGGTGATAAAGGATTTGACTCATTTAAGAAAAGTGATTTTGAAAAATTCTTATCAGCTTCTGAAAAAAAAGTTTTTTCGAAGTTTCTTCAAAGAGCAACAGAACTTCATATTTTAGAATCTATTGGTAAAGAAAAAAGCGGTGAATATAAATTCAGCAATAGATTATATTTAGTTTATTTCATGATTTTAAATTTAGAAAAAGAATATAATTTAAATGGATAAGGAAGTTAAAAAAGATTAATGAGTTCATTACACTTAATAAATGGTTTCCAAGTAAAATTCACACAACTTTTTGCTTGCAAATAAATAAAGAGAAATAAATTGAATTATAATAAATAACTGTTAAATTAATATTATAAAAAATAGGATATGTAAGGTAATATGTGTTCAATAGTTGGTCTTCAGGGTAATTTCAAAGCTAATGATTTAATAGCTATGTTAAAAACCTCAAAAAGTAGGGGAAAAGATGCTTCCGGAATATTTTTAGACGGTAAAATACAAAAAGGGATTGATTTAAACGATTTTGATGATAACAACACTTATTCTTTAGGTTTAGGTCATAATCTGCTGGCTGTCCATAATTTGGAAAACAGGACTTCTCACACTCAGCCAATAGCTAAAAACAGTTTAACTTTGGTTTTCAATGGTGAGATTTATAATTATTCTTCTCTAAAGAATTTGCTGGCTAAATTAACAAAAAATAAAGATATTTCTTCTGATTCTGAGTTATTGCTTAATTTAATTGATTTTTATTATGGGGATGATCTGCTTCAGGCAGTTGAAAAAACAAATAATCTCTTAGACGGGGATTATGCCTATGCTGTTACAGACGGCACTAACCTGGCTGTCTCAAGAGATCCATTAGGTGTCAAACCTTTATTTTACACACAAAATGCTTTTGCTTCTTCAAAACAGTGTTTGAAAGGAGATATCAAAACATTAAAGCCGGGGCATATACTTTACAACTGGAAAGAAATAGCTCCTAAAACGGATATTTTCCAGAAGAGGTTTGAAACCGACAACAGAAAACTTGAAAAGCTTCTTAAACTGGCTGTTTTAAAAAGGGTTGAGGATTTGAATGAAGTTGGAGTAATATTTTCAGGAGGTGTTGACAGCTCTTTGATAGCTTTGCTGCTTCGGGAAATATCTTTAAATAAAAATCTTAAAGTTACTTTGTATGCTGTCGGTAAAAAGGATTCCAAGGATGTAGTTGCTGCTAAGTGTGTAGCCGAGTATTTGGGTCTTCCTCTAAAGGTTCATGACATTACGGAAAGTATTGTAAAGGACAGTCTGAAAGATGTTGTTCAGGCAATTGGTGAAAATAATCTGATGAAAATCGGAGTTGGAATGACTGTTTATCTTGCTTCTAAAATGATAGCTGAAGATAACATTAAGGTAGCTATTTCAGGTCAGGGTGCTGATGAGCTGTTTGGTGGATATAACAGATATCTGAATAGCTATATGGAAAATACTTTAGATGATGAGTTAAGACATGATCTGGCTAATATGTATCATGTTAATCTTGAACGAGATGATGCATGTTCAATGGCAAATGGCGTTGAGCTGCGTCTTCCTTTTTTAGATAAAAATCTTGTTGAATTTGCTCTTAATATTCCGGTCAGATATAAGATTTCAGGTTCTGATGATAAGCTGCGCAAAAATATTTTAAGAAAACTGGCTTTTAACTTGGGACTGGATAAGCAGATTGCTTACAGACCAAAAAAAGCAGCCCAGTACGGTACCGGAATTGATAAGATTTTAAGAAAAAAAGTTTTAAGGGATATTGATATTGGGGAGTATTTAAAATAGAGTTTAAAACTCTATTTAAGGACAGTTACTCCATACCCCATATCTAAGCCTGTTACCGGTTCAATAGCTGTTATGATATATTTTCCAGGCATCAGATTTATATTTAAAGTAGCCAAACCGTTATCATCGCTCTGGCAGATATAGAAAACACCGTTTATGTTAAATGTTACATTTGTATTAGATAGCGGATTACCGTTTCCCTTAACAAAGCTTGCATTGAATTGTGATGCATTTAAATATGTTGTTAAGTTTTCAGCTATAATTGTAGGTAAAACTGTAATGTTAAATCCTATATCCAATCCGGTTTCAGGATTAGTAGCTGTTAGGGTGTAATTTCCAGGTCTTAAGTTTATATTTAACTTTGCAACACCGTTACTGTCAGTTTCACGGGTGTAGAAGACTCCATTAATATTAAATGTTACATTTGTATTAGCTAGTGCTTCTCCATTGCCTTTAACAAACCTGGCATAAAACTCTGTTCCGTTTTTATAATATTTAACAAGATTATCTCCAATAATTGCAGATAAAACAGTTACTGTGTTTGTTTTATTTATTCCGTTGAAGTAAGTTGTAATATTATAAGTTCCAGGTCTTAAGTTAATATTTAGGTAAGCTGTTCCATTTTCATCACTGGTTTTTGTGTAATTGACTCCATTTATGTTAAATGTCACATTTACATTAGCTGCGTTAACATTTGCACTGAATTTTGAAGCATTTTTATAATATTTTACCAAATCGCTGCTTTTAATTGAATTGGCTATTGTGTAAACTTTCAAACAGATTATATTTTCAGATGTATTCCATATTTTGCCGTCGGCACTTATAAATGATGTATAACCGTCATTGTGTACTCTGGTATTTATTGATAATGGAACATTTACACCTTTAATTACAGCTCTAAAAAGGTCTCCTTTGTTAACTGGAATGTAATTATTTAATTTAATAGTTGAAAAACCGCTAAATGCGCTTATTCCACTTTGTGTGTGTTTTAATATATCATTTACATAGATGCTGATTTCGTATTTTTCACCACTGTTGTTGAAGTAGGTTCCAACTGCAGCTATCAAATCATTTTCAAGGGCTTCAAATTCATTGGCATAATAAATATGACTTAAATTGAAGTTTTCATATTTGTCCATTCCGCTAATATCAATCTGGTAGTTTTTATTATATGAAACAGTGTTGTTTACAATAACACCTATTGCAGGATAACCCGTACAAATTGTATCATAATATGAAATGTATAAATATCCTTCGTCACCAAAATCAGTTCCCCAGCTGTTTTTAAGGATAAATGCACCGTCTCCAGGTGGAGTTATCATGAAGTTGTCTTTGCTGTAACTGTCATCCCATCCGACAAGAAGAACTGCATGGTTTGCCTCTTCAGTTCCATTATAATATTGTGCTGCGGTTTTTGAATTGTAGTATGGGGCTTGCTGCTGAGCATTGTAGGCAACCCAAAGTCCGCCATATTTAATTAAAGCATCTTTCAGCTGATTGTTGTCAGTTGAATTCATACGTGGGTGAACAAAAATCATGTCCTGAACATGAATGTCTTCGTTAGTGGATATTAATGGGGATATTTTTCCAAGTTCATCATAGGAGTCGTATCTGCTTGGAAACATTCCAAGCCAGCTTAATAAATATCCTGCTCCCATAAATTCGGTTCCGCCTTCATTTTCTATGGTATGACCGTAAAGGGAGTATTTAATCATACTGTTTTGAACATTGTTTTCAGAAAAATCATATTCAGTATCTGTTGCTTTAAGAAGAGCTGATTCTAAAGATCCGCAGGTTCCGAATGTCCAGCATGCACCTATTGCACCCTGATTTTTAACTGAACTTACCCATCCGAAGTCACGTAAATCAAATCTGGAAGGAAGTTTAGTTAAAGTTATTGTATTGTTTACTAAAGTTAATGTAATTCCGGAGCCGTCAACAATTGTTGCATAGATTGTATTATTTAATGAAATGATGTCATCAGTAAAATTGCAGTTTAGTGCAGTGTAGTTTTTATCAAATGCAGAAAAAATTCCTGTTGTGTTAAATTGGGAATTATTGGTGAAATAGTTTTTATTCATAAATAATGATGTGTCATAGGTGTATATTGCCCCGCCGTCAAATGCAGCAAAGTTATTTGTGAAACTGGAATTGGTTATTGTTGCATTTGTCATGTCCAGATATAAGCCGCCTCCATTTGATCCCCTGGCATCATCATTTAATCCGCGGTTGTCTGCAAAATTGTTATTGTTTAATTTTAAATTAACATATGATGCATATATTGCTCCGCCATCATAAAAAGCGGTGTTCTGTGTGAAATTACAGTTTTCAACAGTTAAACTGCCTTCAAGCTGAAGTATAGCTCCTCCAAATTCTGCATATGAGTGTGTAAAAGTTGAATTTGAAATTTCCACATTTTCAACTAAATCAAAGTATAGGCTTCCTCCGTTTTTTTCGCAGCTTATATTTTTAAATTCAGAGTTTTTAATTATAACTTCTTTTGATTCTTTAGATCCGATAGCTCCTGCAGTTTTGTTGGATTTTAAGTTGGTGAATTTGGATTTGTCAATCATAACTTTGGAACCTGTAGCATAAACTGCACTGGCATAATTTGAGTTTAGATTAACAAAATCAGTATTGGCAATATTTGCATTTGCACCTATAAGATACACTGCACCCCAGTCTGAATGGGATGTTCTGATTTCGCTATTGCTTATTTTAATATCTCCGTAAGCTCCAAAAACAGCACTTCCTTTTTCGGAAGTTGTATTTATAAATGAGGAATCTTCAATAGTTAAGCTTCCCCCACTTATCAGACATGAGCCTGCCTGAGTTGAATTCATGTTTTTAAAGGTTACATTATTTAAAATAATATTGGAATCTTTGGCATATATTCCTGAACCGTATGATGATAATCCGTCAGTTAAAATAAGATTGTTTATTGTTAGATTACATTGAGTTACAAGAAGTATTCTTGCATGATTGGATCCGTCAACAGCATATCCGTTCCCGTTAATTACAAGTTCTCTGTTGTTTATTGTAATTCCCTCAGAATATTTGCCGTCGGCAGTGTCATTATAAACATAATTATGATTTATGTTTAATTCATTACCTGATTCATCTATTGCTGTTTGCAAATCTGTAAATGTATTGCTTTCATTAGCCGAAACACAAGTTAAAGATAACAGCAAAACAAAAGATACAACTAAAATACTTAGTTTGGTTTTATTTAACATTTTACCCACATTTTTAATTTTTTTTTAGTTCTTATGAACATTAATATAATATTAATTTATGATTATTAAATGATGTCGCCAATACAAATAATATTTTTTACACAAAATTGTGTTTTGTCTAAGAAAAGTGATGATATAATTTTAAGTTGGCAAAAAGCCCAAGTTTTAATAAACATTTATTAATATTAAAAAACAAAATTATTTTTATTATTATTGAATTAATCATAGGAGATTTATTTATGAAAATTGAAAAAGATGCAGAAAATATTTTAAACAAGTTTTCAAAAACTTTAGAGGATATTCCAGATCTTGAAGAAACTTGGTATATTACTGATAATTTAAATCTTACTCGTGAAGATAAATCTCATGAGAAACATCCTGAAAAAATTTTAAGGAATGCTCATATTGACAAAGAAGGTAAACTTGTTGTTAAAAGAGCAGATTGGGTTAATTAGGGGAATTTTTTATGAAAATGGATTTGGTTTTAGAACTTATGGATGTTCCGGGACAGCTAGTTTCTGTTTTGGATCCGATTAGTGGCCTTGGTGCAAACCTGGTTACTGTAATCCATAAAAGAGATTCTAAAAATGAAAAAGGAATGATTCCGGTTCAGCTTACTCTTGAAGGTGAACGTGATAGTCTTGACAGGGTTATTGAAAGATTCAAAGAGTTGGGAGTTTCCATTATTGCAATGGACGGAGTTGTTAAAAAGGAAGTTGTAAGCACTATTTTAATTGGCCATATTGTGGATAATGACATTAGAGACACTATGGATAAAATTAATTCTTTGGAAGGTGTTTATGTAGTTGGATTTGATATTAAATTAGATGGAGAATCTAAATCTTCTGCTTTAATTAATATTGAAACAGACTTTGGCATGAAAGAATTTGTATTTGATAAGATTGGTAAAATAGCTGCAGAAAAAGATTTACTTATGATTAATGAAGTTTAGGGATAATATGAAAGAATGTAAAGTCATAGTAATGGGATTTGGTGCAGTTGGTCAAGGTGTGGCTAGGGCAATCTCATTAAAAAAAGACATGATTAAAGAAAGATTTGATGTAGAATTAAAAATAGTAGCTGCTGCAGATTCTTCATCTTCTGCAATTTGTGCTGACGGATTAGATGAAGAACTGCTTGTAAATACTAAAAATGAATTTGGAAAGTTATCCAATTATCCGGAATATGGCAGTACTATTTCAGGTTTGAATGTGTTGGATGCTGTGGAATATGACTGTTTGATGGAAGCAACTCCAACCAATATAACTGATGCAGAACCTGCACTGTCTTTAACTTTAAAAGCATTTAAAGCTGGAAAAGATGTTGTAACCTCCAATAAAGGACATTTAGCTTTAAAATTCAAAGAAGTTGTATCTGAAGCTGAGAAAAACAATGTTGAATTTAAATATGAAGCCAGTGTTGGTGGAGCAATGCCTATTATTAATTTCACAAAAGAAACACTTTCATCCTGTGGAATCAAATCAATTGTAGGAATATTGAACGGTACCACCAATTACATTTTATCAAGAATGGCATCAGAAGGTTCCTCCTATGATATAACCTTAAAAGAATCTCAAGAGTTAGGAATAGCTGAAACAGACCCAACTCAAGATGTTGAAGGTATTGATGCAGCTTGTAAAACTGTAATTTTAGCTAATTCACTTTTAGGAATTGATGCTACTTATGATGATGTTGATGTTGAAGGTATTTCAAATATTACTTCACAGGCTATGGATTTGGCCAGAAAAGAAGGTTATTTAATTAAATTAATAGCTGAAGTTTCTAAAGATAAATTACAGGTATCACCACGTTTAATTAAAAAAGGCAGTGCATTTGACTTAAGCGGAACTTTAAACATGGCTACTGTTCGTACTGACCTTGCCGGTGATGTTAGTGTTATTGGACTTGGAGCAGGATCTCTTGAAACTGCTTCTGCGATGTTGACTGATTTGATTAGTATTTTAAAAGTTAAATACTAATTTACTTTTACTTTTTTTGATGATAATATGAAATATGTAATTTTTATCCCTGACGGTTCAAGTGACTATCCAATTGACGAATTAGACGGTAAGACTCCACTTATGGAGGCTGATACTCCAAACATTGATAAAATGGCAAAAGCGGGTTTTGGAGGTTTAACCAATAATGTTCCTGATGCATACACTCCAGGTTCTGATGTGGCCAATATGAGTATTTTCGGATTTAACCCTGCAAATTATTATACTGGTCGCGGACCACTGGAAGCAGGCAGTATGGGTATTGAAACTACTGATAAGGATGTAATTTTCAGATGCAATACCATTACCCAGAAGGACAACCATATGGATGATTTTAATGCAGGTCATATTACTTCTGGGGAAGCTGAAATACTTATGGACAGCTTAAATGATTATTTCAATGAAAAATATGATGATTTTAAAGGCAGATTCTATTCAGGAGTCAGTTACAGACATCTGTTTGTATATTCCTGTGACAGTGCTGAAGATGCTGAGCTATTGGCTGATTTGAAGACTATGCCTCCTCATGATATTGCAGGTGAAGACTTAAATGAAAATACTTCAGGCGACAAATGGGATGAAAAATTACTTGATTTCATTAAAAAGATTATGTGGGAATCAGGAGAAGTTCTTGAAAATCATGAAGTCAATAAAAAAAGAGTAGCTGATGGCAAAAAACCTGCAAATATGGTATGGCTATGGGGTCAGGGAGTAACACCAACTTTACCTAATTTTAAAGATGTTTACGGATTGGATGCAGCAGTAATCACTGGTGTTGATTTGTTGAAAGGAATTGGTGCTTTTGCAGGCTTTGACATTATTGATGTTCCCGGAGCTACCGGATACTTTGATACTGATTATGAAGCTAAAGGAAAATATGCAATTGAAGCTTTAAAAAATCATGATGTAGTCTTTGTACACATTGAAGCTCCTGATGAAGCAGGACATGCATCAGACACTGCTGAAAAAGTTAAAGCTATTGAACAAATTGACAAGCATATTGTAGGTCCGGTTTTAGACAGTTTAAAAGGTCAGGATTTTAAGGCAGCTATTTTGCCCGATCATCCAACACCGGTTTCAGTTGGAACCCACACAAGAGATGATGTACCTTTAATAATATATTCCTCTGATAAAACAGGTGATGAGAGTGAATCATTTGATGAACAGAGTGTTCTTAAAGGTAGTTTGGATAAAAAAGAAGGATATAAATTAATGTCCAGACTAATTAATGATGATTTTTAGATAAATCATTTCCTTAATCATTTTCTTTTAATGTTGTTAATCGCAACAGTTATATATCTGGAAATTTATAATTTATGTTGTAATTTACAACAATAATTTTATTTTTTATGGTGTACCAAATATGGAATCTTTAATTAAAACCCCGAAACATTATTTATTTTCCAATAAAGCATTATTTGCTTTGTTTTTACCGTTGCTTATTGAGCAGGGACTTGAATTTTTTGTAGGGTTTGCAGATTCTGTAATGGTTGCATCTTTAGGTGAATCAGCAATTTCAGGTGTTTCATTAGTTGATTTTCTAATGCAGCTGCTGATTTTCGGATTTTCTGCACTGGCTACCGGAGGAGCAGTAATAGCCGGTCAGTATTTAGGAAACAATAAGCCAAAAAAAGCTAGAGGAGCATGCAATCAGCTTGTATGGTTTTCCGGAATTTTATCAGTTTTTTTAATGCTATTTGTTTTAATAGCCAAATCCTTTTTAATAAGCACTTTATTTGGTCAGATTGAAGCAGATGTATGGAATTATGCAGATACATATCTGCTGTTTATGGCTTTTTCAATACCGTTTATAGCTATTTACAATGCAGGTGCAGCAATTTACAGAACAAGCGGAAATGCAATTCTGCCAATGAAAATAATGGTTATCTGTGATATTTTAAATGTTATAGGTAATGCATTCGGTATTTATTATTTGGGTTTAGGTGTTGAAGGAGTAGCTGTTCCCACTGTACTTTCAAGACTGGTTGCAGCAGCAGCTATAATGCATTTCACATTAGATGAAAACTTCAAACTGCATATTAAAAGAACTTTAAAACATAAATTTGATTGGAAAGTTCTTAAAAAAGTGCTGAATGTAGGTATTCCCTACGGTATTGAAAACGGTTTATTCCAGTTTGGCCGTGTGCTGGTTTTAAGTTTAGTTTCAACTTTTGGAACAGTCGCTATTGCAGCTAATTCTGTAGGTTATGCAATTGGAGTATTTTCAGTATTGCCCGGTTTTGCAATTAATCTTGGAATGACTGCAGTAATCTCAAGATGTGTTGGAGCAAATGATTATGAACAGGCCAGATATTACAATAAAAAGATTATTTTAATTGTTGTTGTCTGTCATATTATTGTTAATGCATTAATATTTGCCCTATTGCCGGTTATTTTAGGTCTTTATAATTTATCTCCTGCTACTGCAGCACTGTCTGCTAAAATGATTATCTGGCACGGTACACTTGGAATTTTAATTTGGCCAATAGCATTTACACTGCCTAACCTGTTTAGAGGTGCTGGTGATGCAAAATGGGCAATGGCAGTAAGTTTAACAGTAATGTTTACCTGCAGAATAGGTTTGTCTTACATTTTAGCCATAAACTTTAACATGGGAGTATTTGGAACATGGGTAGCTATGTTTATTGACTGGTTCGTAAGAGGCGGATTATACATCTACAGATACTTCAGTAATAAATGGACGGAATATAGGGTGGTTACATGAATCTGATTATATATTTTTCAGCTGAAGGCCATACAAAAAAAGCAGCCTTTAAATTACATGAATTAATAAGCAGTGAAATTTTTGAAATTAAAACGGAAATTCCATATCCTGATGACCATAAAAAACTTTTAGAAGCAGCTAAAAAGCAATGGAAAAACCGCGAAGTTGTAGAACTGGAAAATGATATAAATATAGATAAATTTGATACAATATATTTATGTTATCCCAATTGGTTCGGAACACTTCCATTAGCTGTAGCCAGCTTTTTAAAAAGTCATGATTTTACAGATAAAAAGATAACAGCTATCTGTACTCATGGTGGCAGTGGACTTGGCAACAGTCTGAAAGATATTAAAAAATTAGCTGCAGGTGTTAATATTAAAGGCAGTTTAGCAATTTATTCAGAAGATATAAAATAAATTTATATATTAAAAACATTAAAAATTATGTTGTAATTTGCAACAGTTTGTGATATTATGGTATTGTTTAGAGGAGATATTAAGTGCAAGTCACTTCAAAGAAGAACGTCAATCAGTGTAATTTTACCTGCAGACAACATACATTACTTGCAGGGTACTGAAGAAATAGTAGAAAAGCCATATAAAACATTATACCTGCTGCATGGGCTTTTTGGTAGTGATGATATATTTTTGGCAAACACTACGATTCAGAAATTTGCAGAAGACCATAATATTGCAGTTGTCTTGCCAAGTGGAGAAAATAGCTTTTATGTAGACCAGAAGGACTCTCACAAGTATTACGGTGAGTTTATAGGTCGTGAACTTGTTGAAATGACAAGAAACATTTTCCCCCTGTCTCATAAAAAAGAAGACACATATCTTGCAGGTTTTTCAATGGGAGGATATGGAGCTATTAGAAACGGATTGAAATATCATGGTACTTTTGGATGTATAGGTGCAATTTCTGCAGCTCTGCTGAGTGATGATTTGCATAATTGGGGCGAGGGAGATGATTTACTCTCTTCAAGATCTTTTGCCCAGTCCTGTTTTGGTGATTTGGATAAAGTAATCGGAAGTGACATGGATCCCAAATTTTTAATCGATGATTTGATAGCTAAAAATATTGAAATTCCAAAGATTTTCATGGCAGTTGGAGATAATGACTTCTTATATAATGAAAATATGGATTATTATAATTACTTGAAATCAAGAAATGTTGATGTAGAATTCAGATGCTCTTCAGGAGAACACACCTGGGAGTTTTGCAATGATTATATTAAAGAATTTATAGAATGGCTTCCATTATAAAAAAGAGATGATAATATGAAAAAATTCGGTTTTGGATGCATGAGATTACCATGTAACAGTGACAATCCTGAAGATATTGACATGCCTCAGGTATTTGAAATGGTTGATAAATATATTGAAAGCGGATTCAATTACTTTGACACTGCATACGGATATCATGAGGGATTAAGTGAAGTGGCAATTAGAAAGGCAGTTATTGAAAGATATCCGAGAGAAGATGTAATAATAGCTGATAAATTACCTGTGTACATGCTTAAACCTTCACATAACCTTGAAGAAATATTCAATGAGCAAAAAGAAAGATGTGGTGTTGAGTATTTTGATTATTACATGCTGCACAATCTTACAAACAATTTCTACAATGGAATTATTCCTCAGTTAAATTGTTTTGAGTTTGCAGAAAAGTTAAAGGAAGACGGATTTATCAAACACCTCGGAATTTCATTTCATGATGATGCAGACACTCTTGATAAAATATTAAAGGAACATCCTTCTATAGAATTTGTGCAGTTGCAGATAAACTATCTTGACTGGGACAATGAGGGAATTCAGTCAAGAAAATGCTATGAAGTAGCCAGAAAATACAATAAGGATATTATTGTAATGGAGCCTTTAAAAGGAGGATCACTGGTAAATATTCCAGATGAAGCAGGTAAAATACTGACAGATTCAAATTCTGATTTGTCACTTGCATCATGGGGAATCAGATTTGCAGCCGGTCTGGAAGGTGTTTTAACAGTACTGTCCGGAGTAAGTACATTGGAACAGCTTGAAGACAATTTAAGCTATATGAAAGATTTCGCTCCATTAACTGAAGATGAACAGAAGGTTATTGGAGATGTTGTTGAAATTATTAATGATTCAATAGCTATTCCATGTACTGGGTGTGATTACTGTTTGGACGCATGTCCTACAAACATTCCAATTTCAAAGTTCTTTGCTCTTTACAATGATGTTAAACAATCTATTGAACTTCAGTTTTTACATTATTTCTACTATGATAATTTAGCAAGGAAAAATGCACCTGCATCTTCATGTTTGGAATGCGGGGAATGTGAAAAAAATTGCACTCAGCATATAAAGATTGCTGATGAACTTAAAAAGGTTAAAGACTTGCTGGAAGTTGATTTGGAATCTATGTTATGGGCTCTGTCAAGGACTTTGGTGATTTGAATTTTTAATTTTTAATTTCAAAAAATTTTTTAAATGCTTTTTTGGGTTTTATTTTTTAAAATAAGATAGTAAATTTAATATATTAAGTGGAGCTAATATATTAATATGAATAAAGACAATACAAAAGCTCCATGTTCTATATTGGAGGATAAACAACTTAAACTTTTCGATTTTTTTGAAGAATTTTCTGAATATGAATCTTATGGGGAGAAATTAAGCAATGGATGTTTAAATTCGGATGATAATTTAATTAGGCTTACTAAACATGGTAATTTTTATTTTAAATATAAATATGCATTTTGTCCTGATTGTTATTCCTCAAATGTTGTTAAAAATGGGAATTATGTTCGTAAATTGTATTTTTTAAATGTTGGAGAACAAAAATGTATTATTCAGAAATATAAATGTAAAAAATGTGGTAAAATTTTTTATACTGATATTAAATCTATTGTTGATGAAAATTGCAATATTACAAAGCCTGTAATAGAATATATCAATGAAATATACTCTGTTTCTGGAAATAGTATTTATAAAATTCAGTATATGCTCAAAAGATTCTTCAATGTAGATATTTCACATCAAAGTATTGAATCTTGCATAATATCTGATGAAAATGATGATATAAGTGTGAATGAATCTTATTCTGGATATTATTTGTTTGATAGTCTTTGGACTAAAATTAACGGTGTTTGGAACTATTTTTTAGTCTTATTTGATGTTAAATTGAATTCTGTTGTTTCTATGGATCTGGTGGAATCAGAGGATATTGGAACTATATATAAGTTTTTAGATGATTCCCTACGTAATCAGCCTAAGATTTGTATTGTATCTGATTTAAAAGATGAGTATCATCCAGCAATTGAAAAAGTTGGGGTTAGACATCAATTCTGTATGTTTCACACAAAACAAAAGATAAACAGGAACATTAGAGAGGATAAAAAAAGAAATAATTATTCTGATGAAGAATTGGAATACTTAAATTATTGTAAACAATTAGTTTTTGATGTTTTAGATGCTAATGATTTAGAATCTGCTAAAAAAGGTAGAGATTATCTTATTAGTATACAAAACAATTTGCCGAAAGTTATTTTTAATTTATTGTGGTTTTTCATCATTCCTTACTTTAAAACAATAACATTTCATCTTGAAAATAGTAATGTTCCAACTACAAGTAATAAAATTGAAAATTTCTTTCAAAAAGTTTTCCCTAAGCATATTAAAAAAACATTAAGAACTTTTGAAGGAGCTAGGACAAGATTTTCTCTCAAAACCAAATACTGGGTGCAGAGAAACTTCCGAGGCATTCATCACCAAAGTTATTGACAGTGCCATGTTATGATAGCAAAGTATTTATAAATAATGCTATAAATGTTACTATCGGAAGAGTTTTACTCTTTCTGATTTTTGTTTAAAAGAATTTATCTGAGGTGATTGGTCATTCCACCACCCAACCCGATGGCTGATTGCCGGAATTCTTTTAGGTAAAAATTAGGTAGCTATACAATTACACCACCCAAGTATAGCTACCATAATTTAATCTAATTTTTTTCAAATTATTATATATATTATGAATAACTAAACTATAAATGTATATAATTTTATTTTTTTATAAAAATGGAGAGGATTTTTCTGACAAAGTATATTATTATAACTGGTGGGGTAGTTAGTTCTATTGGAAAAGGAATTACTTCTGCATCTATGGGTCGTATTTTAAGATCTTATGGTTTAAAAGTAGCTGCTATTAAAATAGACCCTTATTTGAATTGGGATTCAGGAACATTAAACCCTTATCAGCATGGTGAAGTTTTTGTAACTAATGATGGAATGGAGACTGACTTGGATTTAGGTCATTATGAAAGATTTTTAGATGTTGAACTGCCTGGTTTATCTAACATTACTACAGGTAAAGTTTATAAATCTGTTATTTCTAAAGAAAGGGAAGGTAAATTCTTGGGGGCTTGTGTTCAAGTTATTCCACATATTACTAATGAAATTAAAGAAATGATCAGGTTAATCTCTGATAATGGAGATTATGATGTTGTTTTAATTGAGTTAGGTGGTACTGTTGGGGATATTGAAAGCCAACCTTTCCTGGAAGCTTTAAGGCAACTTAGAAATGAAGAAGGGCATGATAATGTCATGTTTGTTCATGTTACATTTATTCCATACCTGAATGCTGCCGGTGAATTTAAAACCAAACCAACACAACATTCTACAAAAGAATTAAGAAGTATGGGTATTAACCCTGATGTTATTGTATGCAGATCTCAGGAACCGATTGATGATGCTTTAGAAGGAAAAATAGCTCATTTCTGTGATGTGAATCAGAAAGCTGTTGTAAACACTCCTGATGCAAGTACTATTTATGAGGTTCCATTGGTTTTAGAGGAAAATAACATTGGTGAATTAATTGTTAACAGAATAGGATTGGATATTAAACCGGATTCCTCAAAACTTGATGACTGGCGTAAAATTGTAGAATCTCTTAAGATTGAAAGTCCTGTTGTGAATATTGGAATTGTCGGTAAATATGTTGAGCTTGAAGATGCATATATCAGTATCAGAGAATCTCTGCAACATGCTGCAGCTAGTGCAGGTGTAAAAGCCAATATCATTTACATAAGTTCTGATGTTGACAAGTTGGATGAAGGTGTTATGGGCAATCTCCATGGTATTCTTATTCCTGGAGGATTTGGAGAACGAGGATTTGAAGGCAAACTTGATGCTGTAGATTATGCTATTGAACATAATGTTCCACTCTTCGGTATCTGTTTAGGAATGCATTCTATTGTAACCCAATTTGCAAGACGCAACGGATATCCTGAAGCTAACAGTGCAGAATTTGACAGCAATAATCCTCACCCAGTTATTGACATGATGGAAGAACAGAAAAAAGTTAAAAACATGGGTGGAACTATGCGTTTAGGTTCTTATGACTGTAAGCTTATTGAGGGAACTAAAACATATGAAGCTTATAATAAGGAAGATATTGCAGAACGTCACAGACACAGATTTGAATTTAACAATAATTACAGGAAAGATCTGGAAGACAAAGGTTTGATTATTTCTGGAGTTAGTCCTGATGACTTCTTAGTTGAAATTGTGGAATTGCCAAATCATCCATGGGCTGTCGGCTGCCAGTTCCATCCGGAATTTAAATCAAGACCGAATAGGCCACATCCATTATTTAAATCATTTTTAGAAGCTATTTGTGAGTATTCTAAAAACTGATTCTCTTCATTTTTTCATTTTAAAAACAATTTTACACTCTTATTTTCTAGCTAATTAATATATTTCTTAGTTTATACTAGAATTATGGATTTTAGTATTATATTTTTAGTTCAAATTATAGTTACATCTTTATTTTGTTGTTTGGCTGCAATTTTTGATGTTAAAACAGGAATTATATCTAATAAGCTAAATTTCTCTCTGCTTATTTTCGGATTAATTTCTAACCTGTTTTTGTCAGTTCTTTCTACTAACATTAAATACATTTTATGCTCAATAATTTCAATGTTTGTAACATATATAGTAACTTTGCTTTTTTGGAAATTAAAAATTTGGGGTGGGGGAGATGTAAAATTACTCACAGCTATTGCTACAGTTATACCATTTGGCATAAATGTTAACTTTTTAAATATTTATCCTCAGCTATCAGTTTACCCCTTTTCATTTACAGTAATTATAAACAGTATTTTAGTAGCATTTCCATTTCTGCTGATTTTTACTGGTTATCTGGTATTAAAAAACACAATATTTAACTCAAATAAGGATATGTTATTTTCATTTTTAAATATAAATTCCATATCTCTATTTTTAAAGTTAAATCTAAATAAATTAATACTGGTTAAAGACCTGAAGGAGGGAATGATTGTCAATGACTATTATTTTAATAATGAAAAGATAGCTATTTTAATTAATGACATCAACGGCAATTTAAAAGTTTATAAAACAAAAGATAATCCGGATTTTGACTACTACTTCAAATCCCAAAGTGCAGGGGGAATAACCCTTCAGGATATGTATTTGTTAAAGATTATGAATGCTCAAAAAATCATATCCAACAACATTTCAATAAAAATAGGATTTCCATTTGCACCAGCAATACTTGCAGGATTTTTAATATCTGTTATTTATGGTGATTTGATGATGCTGTTTATAAAAAAGTTCTTTCTGGTGATGTGATGCTTAAAGAAAATAACGGCCAAATTTCAGTTGAATATCTCTTTATATTTGCAATAGCTTTAATTCTTTTAACTGTTTTTACTCTGCCTTTAGCTAATCTGGCTATTGAAAAAACAACAGACATTTCAGATACCATAAATGTCAAATCCCAGTTATATAAAATAGCTGATGGAATTAATCAGGTATATGGTGAAGGTCAGGGTGCAAAACAAAGTGTTAATCTGGAACTTGATCAAAGCATTAATGTCAATATCTACAAAAAACATCTATCAGCAGGTGTAAAATTCAATGACCATTCATCTAAGCTGATTAAGGTAAATCATGATGCGGATGTTATCAGCGGAATTCTAAATTTAAATAAAGGTAAAAATACTATTGTTATTGAATGGCCTGCTGAGAGTGAAAATATATTTATCTCTAAAAAGTAAATTAATAATGTATGTGTGAGGTTAATTTATGAGTAATCTAGATAATGCTAAACTTAAAGAGTTAATGAAAATTGAACCGGAATCTATGAGTAAAGAAGAATATGAAAGTTTTGTATATGAATTTAAAAATGCACAACTTTTACTTCCTGTTGAAATATATTCTAAAACTCAAAGTGATAAAATAAATGAACCTCTTAGATTTAAACCTGTTACAATTGAAGAAAATGGGTGCAAATGCATTCCATTATTTACCGACAATGTTGAACTGAAAAAAAACAATCCTCCAGTTTCTGTAATAGCTATTTTCATGAAAGATTTAAAGGATATGCTGGAAGATTCATCAGAAATTGATGAAATCATGATAAATCCGTCTAGTAAGGATACAGTTTGCATTGATTTGGATTCATTTTTTGACTTATTTGCCATAAAGAATAATTCTAATGATTGGATTTTTGAAAAGGCCCGACCTTTAAATCAGGAAGTTAAAGTTTATTATCGTGAATTCGAACCTTTAATGAAAAAACAGGCTATTGACGGTGTTTATTCTTCTAAAAATCCATTTAAAGCCAGTGTAAATATGCATTTTGAAGATCATATTCCTTATTTAAATGTTTTAATACTTCCAAAAGACACTAAAACTGTTTATTTGGGAGGTATGATGGATCCTGAAATGAGTTGCGATATTCTTCTAGCTCCTGAAACGGAATTTAAATTTATAAGTCAGGAAGACGAACATACAATGATTTGGAAGTGTGTTAATCAGAAATTTTATGATTGATTAATTCTTATTTATTCTTCTTTTTTTAATGGGATATAATCCATTATTCTATCCAAAACTTATTTAAATCACTTGTTATCTTAAATAGTAATATTTATTAATTGGCGCGTGAATTTATGGATATTTTAATTGCTATTGTATATGTTATTTTATTCCTTATACTGATGGTATTTGTTTTTTCTATAGGAATGTTAAAGCCATTTATGCCTAAAAAAGAAATAGTCCTTGTTCTTGTTGTAGCTTTTCTTATAGGTGCTATTGGTGGGGCATTTTTCTTGGAACCTTTATATGAGGAGTTTCCATCGGTTGTAGGCGAACTTGAAAAGAATGTTCCAGGAAATGAAGAAACATTATATTTGGATTTGTCTTCTGCCACAGATGTAGGTGAATTGGAACAGAATTTATCTAAAATTGAGGGTTTTAAGTCATTTAATGAAACTGGAATAACCTTTTTCTTATGGAGTTTTAATGACCGGGAATTATCTTATTTTAATAGTGTAATAGGCAATATTGATTCTCATTATGCAAATTATACAGTTGAACCTTCTGGTAGAATTAATATTACTTTAGAACCGGGTTACACATCTAGTTCTGCATTGCAATCATTTTCTGATTGGTATAAATTGGTTTATGGTGATTCTATTGCTTATGCTCAAATACATGCTAAGTTAGTTGTATCATCTGCTTCTTTAGAGGAATTTGAAAATGCTTTATTGGAAAGAGGAATTGTTGCAACTCATATTGAAGGACCAACACAGGATGTTATTAATCAGACTAATCAGTCTATGTTATCTGATAATGAATTTATAGCAGTTTCAGGGGTTGTTGGTGTAATTGTTTCTATTGTTGGAATTTACTTCGATGCAGTTGTTGTCAGTTATAGGAAATTCAAAAAGTTCCTTAATAAAAAGGTTAAAAGGTAGTATTTGATGAAAGTAGCTGTTTTATTTTCTGGAGGCAAAGACAGTACTATGGCATTATATAATGCTTTAGAAACAGGGGAAGATGTTAAATATCTTCTTTCTATGAAATCTGTTAATGATGAATCTTACATGTTTCATGTTCCGAATATTCATATAACAGATTTGCTTGCAGAAGCATTGGATATTCCAATTATTACTGCACAAACTCAGGGTATTAAAGAAGAGGAACTTGAAGATTTAAAAATGGCTTTTATAAAACTTAAAGATTTAGGTGTTGAAGCTATATATACTGGTGCACTTTATTCAGTTTATCAAAAATCAAGAATTGAAAAATTAGGCGGTGAAGTTGGACTGGAAATTATATCTCCGTACTGGCATGTAGATGAACTTGAATACATGCGAAAGATAGTTTCTTTAGGTTTTGAAGTTATAATAAGTGGTGTTTTTGCTTATGGCCTTGATGAATCATGGCTAGGTAGAAAAATCGATGATAAAGCTATTGATGAATTAGTTGAAATCAACAAAAAAGTTGGTATTAATTTAGCTTTTGAAGGTGGAGAAGCAGAAACACTAGCTATTGACGGTCCAATCTTTAAAAAAAGAATTAATATTTTAAAAGATAAAAAAACATGGCATTTGGATAGTGGTTTGTATATTATTGAAGAAGCAGATTTAGAAGATAAATGAATTTAAAGTGTGGTGTTTTCTTTTAAAAATTCATTTATTTCTTTTTCATAGCTTTCAAGATCTTTTTCATTAATAATGATTTTATCAGATAATGAGATTACAGTTCCAATACCGAAATCCAATTCCATCTGGTCTCTTTTTAGGAAGTCTTCATAATTTTTAGAGTCATCTTCTCTGTTTCTTTCCTGCAATCTTTTAAAACGTATTGCAGGATTTGCAAAAATAGAAAGAATTATAAAATTATCAAAGTTTTCTTTAAACATTTTTACTTCAAAAGGGCTTCTGATTCCTTCTACAATAATTGTTGTAGCTAATTTGTCTTCAATCATTTGTTTGATTTTTTCAATAGTCAGCTGTGCTACAATATATTTTCCATGCTCTTTTCTAAGGTTGGTTGCAGTTTCCTTTGAGCTTTCTCCTCTTTTTTTAGCTTCTTCACGTATTATGTCTCCCATACTTACAACTACTGCTCCTTTTTTAGTTGCAATTTCAGACACTAAACTTTTTCCAGATCCAGGCAATCCTGATATTCCCATTATTTCCATTTTATATTCCTCGTTTTAATTATTTTTAAATAGTTTTAGTGATTCTTTAAGGTTTTCCTTGTTGTCAAAGTCATTTACCATGTTTATTAAAAGCTGTTTGTCCTGAGTTTTCAAGTCTTTAGCAATTTCTGTCATAAACGGAAATGCACGTACAACATTGTCTACAATTGAAATGTTTGAAGTTTGTGAAGTTCTAGATAAAGGATTCAAATCGATAGTGATTGTTTTTTTACCTGTTTTACTTAGAATTTCTGCTCTGTCTCCATCCTCTAAAGGTACAAGAACAGTGTCTGCTGAATAGATACCTGTTTTGCTGGCTGAAGCTCTTTCATTTTTAATGCTTTTCAGGTATTTGATGTCGTCATCTTTTGTTCCAAGTATTTGGCTGTATCCATGTTTCTTGTAGAGCTCAGTTATTTTTTCTACTCTTTCATCAGTTCTGTAAAACAAGTTGATTTCTATTTTGGCATTTACGGTTTTTGCAAATTGAATTACTTCATCAATAGCTAAAGCAGTTGTATTTCCATTTACGGATATGACGGGATTTTCAGATAATAATATGGTAGCTACTGCCGCATACATTGCTCTTTTAGCGGGGAATGTGGTTTTTTCACCAAGAAGATAGTCAAATGCTTCTCCTCTCCCATGTGCAATCATTGCAGAATCTGCCAAATATCCTTCCTTTTGGGCTTTAACTATTTTGTCTCTTAAAACTAATGATTCATAACGTGGATGTGATTTAGGTATCATATTCAAACCTCTTTATTTTAAATCTATTTCCATTTGTGCTAGATAACCTAGTAATGTAGTTGTAATGAGAGTTAATATAATCATAGAAATTACATGAATCGGATAATCGTCAATCAGGATATTTGTTTTATTGCGAAGTATAAAAAATACAAAATCACAAATAACATCCATTAAAATAAAGATTATTCCAATTTTAAATCCTTCAATAACTTCATTTTCATTTATATCTCTAATGTAGAGGATTCCAAAAAAACCGGTTACTACGATAATAGCTATTGGAGCAACAATATTGATGTATGGAATGTTGTCACTTATCAAGGGGCTAAATATTGCTGTAATTAGATATACAAAAAACCATATTAAAATTCCGTAGATTATACCTAATTTTAGCTTCATTATTGCAACCTTAATATTTTATATATTAACTAATTTTAATATTAGTTTTAAAATATTATTATAGTTTTCTAAAGAATTTTTTTTTTAAAAATAGTATTTTTTGGGATTATAAGGCAAGTATTTGAGAGTTTCCTTGCCTTATAATGTGTTTGTTTTTACAAGTTTTTTAGAGAAATGAATTTTAAAATTGGCTGTTTTTTTATCTATCTCTGACTACTAATAATTGCTGAAGTTATTAGTAGTCAATTTACTATTGTATCAATCTACTATATAAACTTATTTGTATTTTATTAAAATTCAATTATACTTTAATTAATAATATATACAATAAATGACTAAATTAATGTAAATGACACAAAGAGAAGAACACGAAAGGTATTTGTTGGAAGCAATATTGTCAAATTCAATATCTTCAGATAACCCTTCTGAAAAAGCTAAAGAAAAAGCTAGGAAAACTTCACCATCTTATTTTAAAGCATTGGAAGAAAATCTGCTAGTCAAATATGAAAATAAAAAGCTGTCAGATATTAACGGAAGTAAAATAATAGATACTGATGCTGGTGAAACATTATGTATAACTGAAAGTGAAAAAATAAACTTCAAATTAGCTGAAAATAATTTTAAACAACAGATGAACCACAATCTTAAATTACTTCCAAGAATAGGTGTTAAAACAGAACAAAACCTAAAAAATGCAGGATATGACACTATTGAATCTCTTGCTAGTCATGACAGATACAGATCATATGCAGACAGATTCATAGCCAATATTGAAGAGATGTCATTTAAGGATGTTTTGGGATTACTGAATAAAAACAAGTACGGTAAAAAGTGCAGAGATAATTTAATTAAATGTGCAAGTATTCCTGATGCAGAAAACTTTAAATTTATGGATATTGAAACATTAGGTTTATCAAATGTTCCGGTTATTCTGATTGGTGTAGCTGAAATTAAAAACAATAAAATAACCTCTTCACAATATTTCTTAAGAGACATTTATGAGGAACCTGCAGTTTTGGAAGCTTATCTGTCTCATTTGGATGAAGATTCAGTTCATGTAACATTCAACGGATCAATGTTCGATGTTCCATTTATTAAAAACAGATGCAGCTATTACAGAATGAATCCCCATTTGGATTTGCCACATCTTGATTTGCTGTATTTTGCAAGAAATCTGTGGAAAGACAGTCTGCCGAACTGCCAGCTTCAAACAATTGAAAAGGAAATCTTTGGAATTGAAAGAAAAGATGACGTTCCTGGCCAGTACATTCCGGGTTATTATCAAACATACTTGACTGAAAGGAATATAGGGCCGATAGTTCCGATTATAGAACACAACAGACAGGATATTGTTTCTCTGGCCAGCTTTTTGATGAAAATGTATGATATAGTAAATGAAAGCTGATGATTTTATAGATATGTTATGTAAAATAAACTATTTTTATTATAAAATATAATAAGTATCAAATGAGGAATTACAATGGGATTTTTTGATAGATTTAAAAAGAACAAAAATGCAAATAAAAAAGTAAAAAGGGTTGAAAGAAAAAGAAAAGCAATTGATAAACAGCCGGACATTGAAGAATCCCAGTTAGCTTTAAGAGAAATAGCTGTTAACAGTAAAAATAGACATGAAAGGGCACAGGCTACAGATTCAATTACAAATCAGTATGTAGCATTGGATATAGCCAAACATGTAACTGACAGAGCTATAAGATTAATAGCTGCAAATAAAATTCAGGATGAGGATCTTTTGTGGGATGCAGCTGAAAATGCTGAATTTTATGATGTCAGAAGCTTTGCTTATGAAAGATTAGGTGAAAACAACAAGTCAATAGCTGAGATTGTCATTAATCAAAAAAAGAATAGGCATGTAACTGAAATCTTTGAAAAAATCGAAGATGAGGAAACCTTAAAGGATATTGCTATTAATGCTATTGACAGGAAATTCAGAAAATTATCTTTGGAAAAAATTGACAGTCAGGAAATACTGGAAAGCATTGCATTTGAAGCTAAAGATAAGGAAATCAGAAAAATGGCAGTTAATAAAGGCAATTTTTATAATGAAGAAGTGCTTCAGAAGGTAGCTGTTGAAGATAAGGATGACGGTGTAAGAATAGCTGCTATAAATAAAATTAACGATGAAAACAAATTAGTTGAAATAGCTAAAAATGAAGAAAATACAAAAGTGAGAAATGTTCTTTTAAGTAAAATTGTAAATCCCAAATTATTGGAAGATATTGCACTTAACTCCCAAACTGCTGATATTCGTTTGGATTTGGTAAAAAGGTTAAATAATGAAGCTTTGCTTGAAAAAATAGCTTTGGAGGATAATGATACTGTTGTTAGAACAGAAGCTATTAAAAAACTTGATAATGAAGAGATTTTAACTAAAATAGCTAAAAGTGAAGCAGACCGCTTAGCCCGCCAGAGTGCCGTTAAAAAACTTACTTCTCAGGAAACACTGGTCAATATAGCTCTTGAAGATGTAGATTCATTTGTAAGAGCACATGCTATTAACAATCCTAATCTGACTGATGAGAAGTTGTTTGTTGAAATAGCTGTCAACACTCCTTTTAAAGAGACTGCTGATGAAGCTATTGAACATATCAGCAAAGAATCTTCATTTATTCAGATTTTACATAATGCAAAATTAGAGGAAGTTAGAAAAGAGACTTTATCTCATATTGATGATATTAAAGTCCTGATTGAAATAATTAAGGAAAATGAAGATACCGAATTTTCTCTAAAAGCTTTAAATAAAATCGATGATGAGGATATTTTACTTAAAGTTTATGAGGCCAATATTGCAGAGGAATTGTCTGTAAGAGCTGTTTCTAAAGTTAAAACACAAAAGCCTTTAATTGAATTAATTAAAAATGAGCCTTCCTGGAGAATTCGTGAAGCTGCTGTTAAAAATATTTCAAATAAGAAAGTTTTAAAGGAAGTTGCTGCAAGTGATGAAAACGAATATGTAAGAAGCGTTGCAAAAAACAGAATTTAAAAAAGAAAATAGCATGGCTATTTTCTATAAATAAAATTCACTTTCTTTTCTTTGGTTGAAGTTAGTTAGGAATCTTTCTTTCATTCCTTCAAATAAGTCTCCGGTAAAGTATCTTGCATCTTCAGGACATGTATATATGCAGGCAGTACATGCACTGCAAAGATCAGCATCTGTTTGTCCAGGGTCCATATCAGGAATAGCTTCTTCAGGACAAGATGAAACACACTCGTAGCAGTATGTACATAATGATTCGTCACAGATTGGAGTTAATTGAACTTTTTTATATTCGCAGTACGGTTTATTGCCCGGAACTTCAATGTCTTCAAATTCTTCAGAATCTAATTTTTCCCTGCATTTTTCTACAAATTCATTAAGCTTTTCTAAATCTTTTTCATCCGGTCTGCCTGCTGCAACATCTGTTACTATTGAGTGCTGGCTGACTGTTGCACCGGTTCCTACGATGGTAAATCCGTTTTCTTTTAATATGTCGTTTAACTCAAGGAGTGCATCTCCGATATTTATGTTTCCGTAGTTTACGACAGCTATTACAGGGATATTTTCTCCTTTAAAGTTCATTAATTTTGTACTGGCTGTTTTCGGAAGTCTTCCTGCAAAAATAGGCATTCCTACAATTACTAATGTGTCATCATCAAACTCTTTTGGAGAATTTCCACCAGCTACATTTAATAAGTCGTATTCTTCTTGCGTGCCTTCAAATTTATTGGCTATTTCATCTACTATTTTCCTTGTTGTACTTGATGGGCTAAAATAGATTTTAGCAATTTTTGTAAATGTTTTCATACTCTCACCTTTGTTTTATTAATAATAATTATGTATTATTTAAATGTGTTGTTTAAATATTATTTAATATTTTATACTATAATTGTATTTTTGTATAGTTTTATTTGGTATAAATTAGATTATCTAAACAAATTTTTGTTTTAATTTGCTTTTAAAGTATTTTGTTTAGTTTGATAAAAAACTTTAAATGATATTACGACACATATATTATATTAATATGATTATGTTAGCATAAGAGGTGAAAAATATGGGTAATAAGAAAACAGCTATGGTAGGAACTCCTTGCCAAATTTTAGCAGCTACAAAAATTAATAGATATGAAGAAAAAACCGGCGGTTCTCCTATTGATGTTAAAATAGGTTTGTTTTGTATGGAAAACTTCTCATACCAGTATCTTAAAAGATATTTAAAAAGTCAGGGTATTGAATTATTTGAAGTTAAAGAATTTAGAATAGAAAAAGGACAATTTGTTGCATATTTAATAGATGGTAATGTATTTAAAATACCAATAGCTGAAACTGAACCTTTTACTCGTAAAAATTGCCATATCTGTACTGATTATACTTCTGATGTTTCAGATATTTCTGTTGGATCTGTTGGTTCTCCGAAGTATCAGTCAACTGTTATTGTAAGAACTGAAAAAGGTAAACAAATAATTGATGCATGTATAGCTGAAGGATACATTGAAGCTGAACCGATTTCCAAAAAAGGTCAGGATTTATTGGAAAAAATAGCTAATCAGAAAATCACTAAAAATACAAGGATTTACAAGAAACGGGAAGCTATCGGAAGACCTGTTTTATCAAAAAGACAAATATCTGAAGAAGAGTTTTATGATGAATGCAGCAAATGCCAATTTGATAACTTGCAAAACGATGTAATCAGTGTAGGAGCATGTGTTTTATGCGGTGCATGTGAATATGTCTGTCCAATTGAAGCTATTCAGATAAACAACAGAAAACCGGTATCAATAAAAGAATGTGAAGAAGAATGTCATGCATGTTACTTTGCATGTCCTAGAACATTTATCAGTGATGCAATATATCCTGAAGGAATTGATGAACAGCCGTTAGGTGAATACCTTGAAATTTACTCTGTAAAAGCAGATTCAATTATGGGTCAGGACGGTGGTGTAGTATCAGCTATTTTAGTATACCTTCTTGAAAATGACATTGTTGATGAAGTTTCTGTTGTTGGTGAAGATAAAGATGCACCTTGGAGACCTGAATCTTATCTTACATCTAAAATCCAGGATGTTATTAAAGCTGCTGGAACCAAATACAGTACAACTACAATTGGATTTAAGGCATTAACAAATAAGAAGTAAATCTTCTTACTTTTACTTATTTTTTAAACTATTTATAATATAAAAAATACATTTATTTAGTGGTGATATGATGGAATTAATGAAAGAGCTTTCTTTAACTCCAGGTGTTTCTGGATCTGAAGAAAAAATAGCAAACATTATTAAAAGAGAATTAAAAGATGTTGCTGATTCTATTGAAGAAGACAGTATGGGTAATGTAATAGCTACTAAAAAAGGTGAGAAAAAAGCACCTACTGTAATGTTAGCTTCCCATATGGATGAAATCGGATTGATGGTCAGATATATTGATGAAAAAGGATATGTCAAATTCTCAACAATCGGTGGAATTAATGACCAAATGCTAATGAATCAGTCTGTAATTATTCACAGCAGCATTGGAGAAGATGTTCCGGGGGTTATTGGCTCAAAACCACCTCATGTTACAAAACCTGAAGAAAGAAACAAAGTTGTAAAAGCAGACGACATGTTTATTGATATCGGTGCAAAAGACCAGGAAGATGCAGAAAAAATGATTCGTATTGGAGATAAAATAAGTTTCAGAGCCTGGTTTGAAGAATATCCAAACGATTTAATTATGGGTAAAGCATTAGATAATCGTGTAGGCTGTTATGTAATGATGGAAGTTTTAAAAAGAGTAAACACAAGAGCTACTGTTTACGGTGTAGGTACTGTACAGGAAGAAGTAGGTCTTAAAGGAGCAAAAACTTCTGCATTTAAATTAAATCCTGATATGGCTATTGCATTAGACGTTACCTTATCCGGAGACCATCCTGGAATTAAACCTGAAGAAGCACCAGTGGTAATGGGTAAAGGTCCGGCTATAATTTTAGCTGATGCAAGCGGACGTGGAATCCTTACTCAACAATCAATTAAAGACTTGCTTATTAAAGCAGGTGATGAAAATGAAATTGATTACCAGTTAGAAGTAAGTGACGGCGGAACAACTGACGGTACAGCTATTCACTTAACAAGGGAAGGAATTCCAACTGGAGTTTTATCAGTTCCAACTAGATATATACATACTACTGTAAGTGTCTGCAGTATGAAAGATGTTGAATCAACTATTCAGTTAATTACAGAAGCTATAAACTCTTTATAGCTTTTTTCAATTTTTTTTGGAGATTATAAAAAATGTTTAAAACTACTGTCACACCAAAATTTGGAGATCTTGATGGTTTAAGGCATATTAACAACAATACATTAGGTGATTGGTTTGAAACCGGGAGAAATGAATTATTCAGAATATTCACTCCTGATTTAAAAGTTGATTATGAACACTGGAAATTAATTTTAGTTCATAATGATTATGATTACTTAAAACAAATTTTTTTAGGTCATGATGTTGAAATAAGGACCCATCTTTTAAAAATAGGAAACAGCTCTTTTACATTAGGTCAGGAAGCATGGCAAGACGGAAAATTAAAAGTTAAAGGAACTTGTGTTCTTGTTCACTTTGATTTTATGGAACAAAAATCAGTTCCAATACCTGAGGATATCAGATTGCAGCTTGAAAAACATTTAATTCCTGTAGATGAATTTGGAAAAGAATAATTATTTAAATCTGTCATCAGATTTTTGAGATTTAGCCTTTTTATGGTTATTCTCAAACCAACCTATTTTTAAATCATCAATTGTGTCTTCGTATAACTGAGGAACATAAGGCTTAATGTCCAGTAATGGTGTGTCATTCAGAACATCAATATTTGAGATGTATATGGTATTTCCTTCAATTTTATCTAATTTTACTACAGAAGAACCTATGCGGTTTGGTCTTTTGGGAGATCTTGTTGCGAAAACTCCGTGTGTGTTATTGTCCATAAAAGGTTTTACTTCCAGCAGATATCCTTCAACTTTATGGAGCAGGTAAAGCAAATGTATGTGGGAAAAATCTTCCAAATCCTTTAAACCTGCTGCATATTTTTCATCAAGTACTATTTTTCCTTTAATGCCTTTTGCACCTGTTGGCTGTATAGGCATACCTTCAATATTTTCAAACTCGGTATGTATAGTTCCAATAGATTCTAATTCGATTTTCATATTTTTTAATTTAAATTTCAATTTATTTAAAACAATCGAATCTGTATTAAATAGGAATTTTAATAATGATTCTGGCTTTTTGGTTGTAGAATTTGGATTATATATTGGTATTGGTGATAAAAAATAAGTTTGTAGGTAATTATTCTTTACCTACAATAATTTCAGTTGATTTGATGATAGCTGTTGCATCATCTCCTTCTTTTAAACCGAGTTTTTCAACGGATTCTTTGGTAATTAAAGCTGTAATTTCACCAGGTTCTTCAACTTGGATTTTAACACTAGCCATAACTCCACCAGTTTTAATGTCGGTTATTTTTCCATTCATTTTATTTCTAGCACTGATTTCCATTTTAAAATCTCCTTAGGATATTTTCAATAATATATTAACATCGAATTGCATATAAATCTTTCGTTTTATGGAATATTAAAACTTTTTACAACGATTACATATTTTTTTACATATCGATATTTAAAGTATTATTTAAATACAATATATTAATATGAATAAAAAGGTTGTATTTTTAATAAGCTTATTTTTTCTGCTGTTAACAATACCATTGGCTGCAGCTGATGATAATATAACTCAGGAAAATTTATGGTATGTAAAAGCAGGATCTGATGATGGAGACGGTTCCAGCAGCAATCCATTTAATTGTTTAGATTCAGCATTAAACAAAGCTAATGATAACGATACTATTATCGTCAATAATGGATATTACAATGGTCCTCATAATAACGGACTGGAAATATCAAAGAATAATCTGAATATTATTGGCTGTGAAAACACTGTTTTTACCGGGCAAAATTATGAAAACTTTTTTAAAATAACAGGCAATAACATAACAGTTAAAGGAATCACATTTACTGAAGGGTATGGCGGAATAACTGTAAATAAAGATGCCAGCTTAAAAATCATGGATTCAAAATTTATTGAAAACAGCGGAATCAATGGAATATGCATTGATAATCACGGTAATTTAACAGTAATTTCCAGCTATTTTTCAAATAATACAGCAATACGTGATGCAGGATGCATATCCAGTCTTGAAAGGAGCCATACAACAATAATTAACTCTACATTTGAGTTTAATAGTGCTGGAAGAAATGGAGGAGCACTTAAAATAAATGATTCTTATGCAGATATTTTCAATTGCAGTTTTATTAATAACACAGCTTCAGGTAATGATAATTATGGTGGAGCTGTTTATCACTGGACAGGAATAACAAGAATTTATAATTCATCATTCATTAATAATACAGCAGGCAAATGTGGCGGAGCAGTTTATACAAACGGAAAAAATGGATATGGGATTTTTGAAAGTTATAACTGCGAATATTTAAACAATACATCTCCGGAAGGTGGGGCAATTTATATAAGAAGTACAGGGGGTCAGATTAACTATTGCGGATTTATCAACAATACCAATACAATCTATTATGAAAATTTCAGGGAAAAAATGGATTTAAATGATAACTGGTGGGCAGATAACAATCCGAATTTCAGTAATTTAATAAACGGTCAGATAAGCATTAAAAACTATACTGCTGTAAAACTGAATATGGATTCTGAAGTTAAAGTTAATACGCCAACAGCTATTAGGTTGATATGGAACAATGCAGTTTTTAAAAGAAATGCAATATTTAAAAGCACAGGTGGGGATATAATCGGAAACATATTCCAGACAAATACTTCAGGTAAATATGTAATAACAGCTATTGTGGACAATGAAATCTTAAATACAACTGTTGATGCAGTTCAAAATGCATTTTTAAGTCTTAATGATCTTGAGATGTATTATAAAGACGGTTCCCGATTAATGGCTAATTTGTCTGATAATTTCAAAAAGCCAATAGCTAATGCTATAGTAACATTTAATATCAATGGAGGAGTTTATAATCGAACAACAGATAATGAAGGTTTGGCATTTTTAACAGTCAATTTGAAAGCTAATCACTATCTGGTTAATGTAAGTTATAATGGAAACTTCATTTACAATCCAACTGAAGCTAGCGGAAAAATAAATGTCAAATCAACTGTTTTAGCTCGAGATACTGTTTTAATGTATCAGAATGGTACAGAATTCATTGCTGAATTTTTAGATAATACTGGATGTGCATTAGCTAACAGCAAAGTTAAATTCAATATTAATGGTGTGTTTTACACTCGTGAAACTGATGGTAAAGGTGTAGCTAAATTAGGAATTAAATTAAGGCCGGACAATTATATTTTAACTGCCTATAATCCGGCAAATTCTGAAGAAAGAGGATTCAATATCACTGTAAAAAGTTTAATTGCAGCTTGTGATTTAACAAAATATTATTTAAATGCTTCCAAATTCAATGTAACACTTTATAATAAAGATGGAAGTTTAGCTATTAATAAAAATGTAACATTCAATATAAATGGAATATTCTACACCTGTGAAACTGATTTAACTGGTTCAGCTAGTTTAGCAATCAATTTAAGACCTGGAAAATATGTTATTACAACAATCTTTGACGGACTTGAAATAGGAAAGCAGGTTAATGTATTGCCGACATTAGTAACGCAAAATCTTATTATGGACTATCTGGACGGCAGCAGATTTACAGCACAGGTGCTTAACGGTCAGGGCAGACCACTAGCTAATCAAAATGTTTCATTTAATGTAAATGGAGTGTTTTATCATAAAATTACTGGTGCTGATGGTTTAGCTAGTTTAAATATTCGGTTAATGTCTGGAGAATACATCATAACCTCAATATGGAACGAATTCCAGACAGGAAATACCATAAAAGTTAGTTAATAATAAAAATAATTTTAATTATATGAAAATACCTGAGTTAAAATAGCTGTTGCATCATATCCGAAGACTGTCTGAAGTGCGAAAAATAAGAAAATCAGTGCCAGAACAACAAAAATAAACTTAATGTTTTTTACTATTAAGTAAATGACTAAAAACAGGATTATTAATTTAATAAAAAAAATTAGAGGTATAAAAATCAACCTCCAGCCAGTATTGTTTTGCTTCCATTATCTGAAATTTCTTCTTTTTTAAACTCAACATCATATTTTACTTTTTCAATTACTTCTTTTAGTGCATCAAGTGACTCTCCTCTATGGCCACCTAATACAGCAACTAAAAACAGACTGTCTCCTGTGTAAAATTCTCCAATATAATGTATTACAGATATTTCAAAAACATTGAATTTGATTTTTGCATCTTCAACAATATTTTCAATGTCTTTTAAGGTTTTTTCTTTATCGGGTGTAGTCAGTATGAGTTTTTCAAGGTTCATATTTTCTTCTTTTCCACGAACAATACCTTCAAAAGTAAAGATAGCTCCAGAATAATCTACTTTGTTTGATTTTTTCAAATCAGCTATTAAATCAGCCATTGTTACTTTATCTTCTTTTGCTTCAATAACTCTAACAACCATTTTTTTAATCTCCAAGTTCACTTATTTCTTTTATAGCTAAGTTTTTTAATCTTTCAACACCATTTATTTCTTTTACAACATCTATTGTAGCTTGAGGAACAAGTTCCTGCCAGTTTTCATCTTTAAGCATTCTTTTTCTAATTTCTGTTCCGGATAAGTTCATTCTGTCATAAAGCGGAGGATTTCTGACTTCAAACCCTTCTTCATAAAAGAGCTGTTTAACTAATGAATTTCCAGAATAAACAACAGAAAAAGGAGGCGTCATCATCTTAACATGAGCAACCCATATTGCATTAAAATTAATATCTTCCATTGGTATGATGTAGTAGCTACCCGAATCGATATTATTTTCAATTAGTGCATGATTTAACATCACTACACGTTCTCCTGCAGTAAACGGGTCTTTTAATTCATGACTTTTTTGAGCACTGCCGATTCCTATTATTATTTCATCTACTTCTTTCAGTGTTTTTTTAATGACTTCAATATGTCCATTATGGACTGGCTGCATCCTGCCGATTAATATTCCGCGAATTTTTTCCATATTAATCACTTTTTCAAATTATCTAATGTGTAAATTAGTTTTTCTGCAGTATTATGTTTTTCTTGCAAGGAATTTGTAATACAGGTTTCCATTAATAATGTGTTTATTCCTTGAGCAGCTATTGGCTCTGTAACTTTATGAGGACTTGTACCTTCTGTAAAGTTAAAATTCTCAATACTTAAATTATCCGCTATTATATGAGCATATTCATTTGATTTTGCACTATTATTTGATATTGAATAAATAAAATTGGAATATTCATATTTAGGATCAATTTCATGAACATCAATTACAACAAATGGATTATCTGCTTTTATATTGGGAACAATAAAGTCATGAGCTAAATTTTCACCAGCAGGTCTTGTGTCATCACGTGAAGTTAGATTATCATTTGCAACAACATAGTAAATTACGAATTTTTTAGTTAAATTATTCGTTCCGTTTTCTCCTGTAATATTAGCAATCGTTTTATTTACTTCTTCATGGATTTCATGTTCTCTAGGATGAACTCCAAGGATTACCCCAACAGTATCATTAGAAGAATTGTTTCCGGCTATAATTTTATAAACTGTTCCGTTTTCATTATTTCCCACAGTTGTCATATTATAGCAGTTTTCATCATCACTTTTTTTTTCAGGGTGGCTGATAACAACTGCAGTGTTTATCAGTACAACACCTATTAGAATGATTAAAATTAATTCGTACTTTGCTTTTTTATTCATAATTAACAACTAAAATTCTTTGTTTAATAAGTTATTGTTTTTAGTATAATAAAAGTTTTTGTAAAATTATATAAAACATGTTGATTAAAATTAAATTATAGTAAACTTATTAATGGAGTTTTATAATGGAAAAAAAGAATATGATGATAATAGCCGCAGTTGTTATTTTGGCTATTGTAATTGTTGTAGGTTTTATTTTTATTTCTGGTAATTCTAATGATTCATCTAAAGGATCAACTTCATTTTCTTCTCCTTTCATGGTGGGTAGTTTTGTAGGTAATGTTTCTTTAGAAAATGATTCTCTAGATTATGCTCATGCGTATAAAGATAAAGCTCATGATATAGAATATAATATTACTACAATGGATAATGCATCTGCATTAATGGAAATTTATGAATTCCAGGGTATTGGTACTCCGGAAAAAAGAACTTTCAATGGTCAGGAATGGAATATTTACTTTGGTGAAGCTGTTCCTAATAGTGGAGATAATAATTCTACAAAATCCAATGATACAATGGGAATTATTATTTGTGAAGTTCAAAAAGAAAACCAGGGTTATGTTATTAATGTAATCTTTGGAAATAATTCAGATGTTAACTTTACTAAAAATACTTATGGTGATTCATATATTGATTATGTGGAACCATTACTTAAATCTATTAGTTTAAAAGAAAGCAAGGATGTTCCATCTGTAGCTGATCAATTCGGATTGTCTCAGGATGAATTTAATCACCAAATTGATTTAATACATCAATATGAAGCAGGAAATACTTCTGTATTGGAAGGCAGTGTTTAAATGAAAATTACAGTTTTTCATGCAAATGAATGTGATAGAAAGAAATGCACTTCTATTAAAATGGAAAAATTAGGTAAATGTAAATTAGTATATAATATTAATAAAATACCTAGTGGAGCTGTTGTGTTAAACCCATTTGCCCAAAAAGCTGTTTCATACGAAGATTACAGATATGTTCACAGAAGAGGAATTGTAGGACTTGACTGTTCATGGAATGAAGTATCAAGTTCTAAAAAATTCTTCTCTTTATCTAAATATCATAGGTCTCTTCCGTTTTTAATAGCCACTAATCCTGTTAATTATGGGAAACCATGTATTTTATCTACTGTTGAAGCTATTTCAGCTACTTTATATATTACTCGTTTTAAAGATGAAGCAAAAGATATTTTAGATGGTTTTAAATGGGGACATACATTTTTAGAATTAAATCATGATCTTTTAGAATCTTACAGTGAAGCTGATACTAGTAAAGACGTTGTTCGAGTTCAAAACGAATTTTTAGAATCTAAAGAATAATTTTAGATTTTTATTTTTTTTTAAAAGCCGCTTTTTGATTTTTAAGTCAGTAAAATTACTGCAGATAATATTTTATAGTCTAAATTCTAAAACTGATATTATAATTTTATTTTAAGGATTTTTTGATTATGAAACATATGGAAAAGTTGCTTTGGTGATTAATCACCGGTAAAAAGGAGGCATCAACAGAGCTAAAATTATTAAAAAGATTAATGAAAAGCCATGTAATGCCAATCAATTAGCTGGTGAACTTAATTTGGATTATAAAACTATTAAACATCATTGATTTATATTACATTAGCTATTGCAGCTGTTGTTGGATTTTCAAGAATCTATTTAGGTGTTCATTATCCGATAAATGTTTAGGCGGTAGTGGTGTAGGTGTTTTGTCTGGTTTTGTTGCTTTAAAATTAGGAGACTATGTATTTAAAAATTTAGGTGTATATAATGGCAATTACTGAAGTTTTATCAATGTTTGTAGTTCATGTTATTGAAACATTAGGTTATTTTGGTGTTTTTATAATGATGACATTAGAAAGTGCATGTATTCCTTTTCCAAGCGAAGTTATAATGCCTTTTGCAGGCTTTGTAGTTCAGGAAGGGCAATTAAGTTTTCTTGGAATTGTAGTTATCGGAACTTTAGGAAATCTTGTTGGATCTTTAATAGCTTACTTTGTTGGTTTGAAAGGCGGAAGACCAATTTTAGAAAAGTATGGAAAATACATTTTAATTACTGAAGATAAACTGGATTTGGTTGATGATATTTTTAATAAATATGGGGCAGCAGCAGTATTTGTTGGGCGTATTTTACCTGTTATAAGAACTTTCATTTCCCTACCTGCTGGTATAGCCCGTATGGATATTAAAAAGTTTACACTTTACACAGCACTTGGATGTTTGCCGTGGACTTTAATACTTGCATATTTAGGTGTAATATTAGGTCAAAACTGGTCTGTTCTTACTAAGTATTTCCATATTCTTGATGCGGTTTTAGTTATTGCTGTTGTAGGTTTGATTTTATATTGGTGTTATAAATTTAAGAAATAATGAGGGTTTTAACTAAACATTTAAATACTATTAAAACAAAATAATTTATTAATAGTTATGATAATTAAAATTCTTATTTTTGTTTCATAACATATTTTCTTTAATTAAAATTACATTTTTCATGATTATAAGGAGGAGTTATTAATGGCAAGATTTGAAGAAGCAGAAAACAGAATGTTTAATGTTAAAATCTGTTTAAAATGTAATGCTCGTAACCCTGCTGCTGCAACTACTTGTAGGAAATGTGGGTACACAGGTTTAAGGTTCAAAGCAAAAGAACCAAGAGGATAATCTTATTCTCTTTACTTTAATTTCTTTTTTTTAAGGCTTATGTCTTTTTTAATATAATAATTACTTTATATGTTTATTTCTGATATTTTTTAGGTAAAAATCCTTGCAGTTTAGCTAATAAAATCATTTTATTAGATTTTGATTGCTTTAAGTGCTAAAATAGCTAAAACTGAGGTTAGTACAAAATACAGTTTTATGTTAAAGTTACTATTCTAACTGCTGAAGATGCTGATGTCTGCACTTTATGTTTGGATAATGTTTACTTGTTTAATAAAAGTGAGGATAATGTTTATCGTCTTGGTTTAAAGGATAATGTGCATCGTATTAGTGATTTGGATAATGATAGTATGTTGTCTGTGTATCCTAATTGCCGTTGTACTTATTTTGAGTGTCTGAGACAGTAAAACTGGAGGTAGTGTTGAGCCTGAAGTAATTAACCTAACACTATTGAATGAATTGTCTGCTACCAATAATTTAAATAATAATTACACTAAATATATTCTAACGATAAACTAGGCATTCCTAATGCAGATAGGTATGCTATTGAAGTCAAAGAATTAACAGATAAAGAATTCTTCCTTGACAAATTAAAAAAAGCAGCAGCATCACAACCACCAAATAAATCATAGAGAGTAGACATTCCCGATGATACTTCATTCTTTGATAATTGTAGAATGTTCATCACCAAGAATGGGAGTACAATAGCTATTCGTGATGATGGGGATATTATAAGTGTCTGTGCAAATAATTCCGGCAATGTAAAAGACAGTAGTAGTTCTTTATTAAAATTCGCAACAACAAAAGGCGGAACCAAACTAGACAGTTTTGCAGGTAATTATGAGTTTTATCGCCATTGTGGTTTCGAACCAGTAACTCATGTTGAATTTAATGAAGAATATGCTCCACCAGGATGGATAAAACAAAGAGATAAAGCAGAGCATGTAATATTCTTTAAATATACTGGTAGACAAAGTAGATATACTAAACCTGAACAGTTTTATGAAGCAGTTTCCCCAGTAACTGGTGACGATGCTTATGATAAAGCATATGCAATCAGGGATGAGAGCCAAAACACACAATAGAATAAGAGGAAGAGTAATAATGAAATCTGAAACTAATAAAGAATCAAAATATCCTATGACCTATGAAGAATTCAAAGAAAGAGTTATTGAATTATTTTTAGGAGAAGCTGATTCTCCAAAGGATTTAGAATTTAGAATGTATCTTCTAAATGAATATGGAGATGACATAATAAGGGGAGAATACGAAGACGCATGTTATTATTATGATGATCCTAAAAGTCCAGATAATGAATTCACTGATGAAGGTTTGCTTATGCAACCAGTCCGTATACTTGAAATGATTTAAAGTAGAAGTAATGATATTATTTTTCAATGTTTATGTATCCTTTCTTAATCACATAATCTGAATTATCATTTGGAGTATAAAAAAAAGGGGGGGTTTTTTTTGTTCTGTTTTATTTTAGTTTCTTGGGTTTCTTCTGGAATTGTATTCACCTCCTTTTAATTTATATTTATAATGTATAATCCTTTCATATAATCTATATTTTTTTTTCTAACTGTCTACTGTGAATATTGAAGAAGATTAAAATATGTATTTTTTTGGTTTTCTTCAAAAAAATATCATTTTTTTTATCGCCTAAAAAAAATAACTAAAAAAACCGGAAAAAACATCTTTTTAATATATAGTAATGGTGGGGGTGAATAGTTAACACAACCCCCCTTACTATTAAAAAAAAGATTCCTAATATAATAATGATCATGACACTTAAAAACAACCAATTCCGCGTCTACTTACCTTAACCAAAAACCAACAAACAAAATATAACTTAAACGAAGACGGGACACTAAACATAATTGGAATAGCAAGTACAACAACCCAAGAATTGTAAAAATGATATTATACAATCACCAGCTGTAAAAGCATTGAATGTACTTGTTTTATGAGGTCTGTAATAAAATATTAAAAACATAATATAGAATTATTAGATGAAAAAAGAACAGAGAGTAATAAAATCTCTAACTGATGTAATTAAACATTAATTTAATATAATATTGTTTACACAAATAGTTATATTAAGATATTTAGGGATTTTTATGGAAATGGTCGAAGAACATATTAAAGGCATATTAAAAAATAGGAAAATTCATTTTACTTTAATTGATCCGGATGAACAAACACCTCAGGAAGCTTTAAACATAGCTGAAGAAGCTATTCTTGGTGGAACTGATGGAATTATGATTGGTGGATCAACTGTTAATAATGATGAAGTTGATGAAACTTGTAAAATATTATCTGAAAATATAGAAGTTCCAATTATTTTATTCCCTGGAAATATTAATAGTGTAAGTAAATATGCTGATGCAATTTTCTTTATGAGTTATTTAAACTCTACTAATCCTTATTGGATTTATGGTGCTCAGGCATTAGCTGCACCAATTGTAAGGCAAGCAGGAATTGAAGTTTTACCAATGGGTTATATGGTTGTTCAACCTGGAGGAACTGTTGGCTGGGTAGGAGATGCTAAATTAGTACCTAGAAACAAACCAAAAATACCTGCAGCTTATGCAATGTCTGCTGAACTTTTAGGAATGAGATTTTTCTATATTGAAGCAGGTTCCGGAGCAGATAAACCAATTCCACCAGAAATGGTAGGATATACTAAAAAAGCTACTGAAGACATGATAATTATTGTTGGTGGAGGTATCCGTGATGGTGAAGCTGCATATACAGCAGCAAAAGCTGGCGGAGATATAATTGTTACAGGAACAATTGTTGAAGAAACCAATGATGTTAGAGGTAAAATTGAAGAAATTACATCAGCTATCAGAAAAGCTTCAATAGAATAGTTTTCAGACACTCTTACCTAATTTTTTTATTATTTAACTAACTTATTTTTATTAGAGATTATGTTAAATTCATTATATATTAAAGCAGCTAGTAAAAGAGGATCCATTAAAGAAATTATCCCGGAACTTGAAGGAAATTCCATTGTTTCAGATAATTGGAACGAAAAAAACATTACAGGCAGTGATGATGAATTTTCAATTGGCGCTGGTGACGGCAGTTTCAATAAAAAGAAATTTTTAGGATTTAACTTTTATGCAGTAGCTGCCGAGTCATTGATTTTTGACGGACAACTTAAAACAATTGAACAAAGTGACATTGATAAATTTCCTTATTTGTCATATTTGGATGAATTTTTAAGTAATTATATGTCTATTTTTGAGCTTAAATGCTGTTTAAGTTCTCTTGAAGAATATAATGTGGATTATTATTTAATAGACGGATCTATTTATGGAGATTTGCAGAATCCATTTCCAAGAGGTGTTGAAACATCTGCCAAGGCTAAAAAAGATTTGATATCTGCTACATTAAATGATTTTGAAGATATGGTTAAAAATCCCTCTGATAAAAGTGTTTATTCTCCAAAATTATTTAATAAATATTTTAAGATCTATCAGGAGCAAAAATATCCTTATATTTTGTATTTAACAACTATTGAAAGATTAATAGTCTTAAAAGAGATTTTAAAGAATCCTAAAAAAATGATAGCTATTTCTAAAAGTTCTTCAAATAATGATATTTTCCATAGTAATATTCCGGATATAGCTATTTTTGATAAATACACTCAAAAACAGGGTATTTCAAGAGTAATTCGTAAAAAAGTATCAAAAGATATTAATACAACTTTTCCAGTTTTTGATGAATTTTTTAAGGATTTAAAATTTACAATTTTTTATTTAAGATTAGATGATTATAAAAATGTATTGAAAGTGGAGCTTCCTTATGATGCTTCTATGGCTGAAATTGAAGAAATTGCCGCAAAACTTAAAAAGTTTTCAACAGATGGATATCCATATCTGCTTAAAAAAGCACATAATGATGTGGTTATTTCAGATAAAAACATAAAAGAGCTTATTAATATAGCTAAAGTTCGTGAAAAATCAGGTAGGGAAATGTTATAAATTAAAGGTGTGATATTGATGATTATAGGAAGATGTATAGGGGAAATTTCATTATTGGAAGTTGATTTTATTTCAAATTCAATGCCTCAGGTTGGAGAATATGTTTCCATTAAATATGACGGGAAAAATGTGTTGGGAATGATTGAAAACTTAGTTAGAGGTAATGTAGCATTAAATAGTGAAATATATGATGTAGATGACATTGAAACAATAACTAAGGTTAGCGGAAATGATTTATATGTTAAGGGAAAAGTTCGCTTACTTGGTGATGTAGATGATAATTTAAAGCTGCCAAGGATTCCTGCACCTCCAGGAACTCCGATTACAAAAGCAGATGATGAACTTCTAAAAAAAGTATTTAACTTGAAAAATCCGCTGAAATTAGGGACATTAGTTAATCAGAGTGATGTTGAAGTTAATGTGGATGTAAATTCTATTATGAACAGGCATTTAGCTATTTTAGCTATGACTGGAGCAGGTAAATCAAATACAGTATCTGTTTTAATTGATGGATTATTAAAATACAATGCTCCTGTTTTTGTTTTTGATATGCATGGAGAATATGTTGATGCCACCTTTACAAATGGTAAGGTAAATGTTATTGATCCTGTAATAAATCCTATATACATGTCCTTTTCAGAAATTAAAAATTTGGCTAATATTAAAGGTTCGGCTCATATTCAGGAAAGATACTTCAGAAAAGCATTTAATGAAGCTCGTAAGGTTATAAGCAGTGGTGGATCTAGCTCAAAAGACTTTTTAGAAATTATTTTTACAATTTTAGAAGACAAGTACAATGATGAAAACAGTAGTTCCAATGAAAAAACTAAAATCATGGATGTTATGAATAAGGTTGATGATTTAAGAGAAAAATATGATAATCTTTTCAATATAAATAAAGGCAATATTTTAGGAACTATTAAAATAGGTAAAGCCAATGTTTTGGATTTAAGTCAGGCTGATGAATCAACTGCTGAAGTTCTTGTAAGTCATATTATGAGAAATTCATTGCAGTATAGGAAAAATGCAGTTCATAAAACAACCAATAAAACCTTGGATTTCCCGGTATTTTATATTCTTGAAGAAGCACATATTTTAGCTCCTAATAAAAGAGATTCCAACTCCAAATTCTGGATTCAAAGAGTAGCAAGAGAAGGACGTAAATTCGGTCTTGGATTATGTTTGGTAAGTCAGTCTCCAAAAACAGTGGACCATGATGCATTATCTCAAATGAATAACATGATTATTTTAAGATTAGTTGAACCTGAAGATCAAAGGCATGTACAATCAGCTAGTGAAAGCTTATCTGGTGATTTGGTAAAACAGTTACCTTCCTTAAATGTTGGTGAAGCTATTTTAACAGGACTTATGACAAATGTTCCGACACTGGTTAAAATCGATGAATTTAAAGGTCGCAGACATGGTGGAGACTTGGATATTGTATCTATGCTGGATAATTTTAAGGAAGATGAAGCTGAAGAAATCAAAAAACAGGAAGAATACATTCTTAATTTAGGTTACGACTATTGATTTAATCATATTACTTTTCTAATGCTACCATAATATTAAATATTACTATTAGCTATATAATTAATTGTTAAATGCTTTAATTTTAGAGTGTTTGTTGGTTATATAAAAAATTTAAAAGGTAATATAATGAAATTTGCACATTTGGCAGATACTCATTTAGGTTATAGACAATTCGGCTTACTTGAGCGGGAAAAAGACTTTTATGAAGTATTTGATAAAATTATAGATAAAATAATCGAAGAAAAAGTTGATTTTGTAATACATAGTGGAGATTTGTTTGATTCAGCAAGACCATCACCATCTGCTCTTTTAGCTTTTCAAAAAGGTTTGCTTAAATTAAAAGGTGCAGGAATACCAATGTATGCTATTGCCGGAAATCATGATGTTGTAAATCGTAATGGAGCTATACCTCCTCAGGTATTATTTAAAAAATTTGGTTTAAAATTAATAAGCACAATTAATACGAATTATATGCATGATGATGTTTTTATTGCAGGATTGCCATTTCTTCCAGCTTCCCAAAACAAAAATCTTAAAAGCAAATTAGATGAATTGTCCAAAAAAGCAGAAAATCATGAAAAATCTATTCTTGTTTTACATCAGGGAATTGACAAATATTTCAATTTACAGTATGAATTGGAAATTGGAGATATTCCTGATAATTTTGATTATTATGCATTAGGCCATATTCATAATTATATTTGTGATGATTTTGGTAAAGGAAAACTGGTTTATCCTGGATCAACTGAAACATGGAATGTTAATGAGTTAATAGACCTTAAAAAGAATGGTAAAGGTTTTATTGTAGTGGACTTAGACGGACCAAAAATGAATGTTAAAAGAATTAAAATGGATATTCCTCGTGAATTCATTGTAAAAACTATTGATTATAGGAATTTAGGTGCTGAAATAGATTCTATTAAAAATACAATAAAAGACTTTGATAAACAGCCTATTTTAAATCTTAAAATCAACAACATTGATTCAAATATAGGGGAAATATATGAATTTATTAATAGGGAACTTGGTGATTTGGCATTAATGATCAGGCCTACATTTAATGTACTTGATAGGGAAGTGGATGTTAATGCTATTATTAATGATAAAAATGCTTTAGGTCCTAAAGAGCTTTTAATTGATGAATTAAAAGAGTATGATAGTGAAGATGTCAATAATTTAGCTATTGAATTATATGACTTGCTTTCAAAAAATAAAACAGATGAATCTGAGGATTTAGTTAATCAATTTTTCAATGAAAAATACAATATTATAAATGATGATTCTGGTGATGAAATAACTGAAAATAAACCTGAAGACGATCAGGTAAGATTTAGTGGGGCTCTTCAATGATTTTTACAAAATTAACATTAAACAATTTCAAATCCTATAATCATGAAGTTATTAGATTTGGTGATGGGATTACAGTTATTGTAGGGGAAAATGGTGCTGGAAAATCTACTATTTTAGAAGCTATTAGTTTTGCATTATTCAAACAACATACTGCTAAAAAAATTGATGATTTAGTGAGAAATGGCAGTAATGAAAACATGTATGTTGATTTGGAATTTATTTCTAATGGTAAGGAATATAAAATTCATCGTGAAAAAACCAAATCAGGTTTAAAATCAACAATTCTTAAAAAAACCACTTCTAAAGGTCAATTTATTCCATCATGTGCTGGAGATAAAGAGGTAGCTAATGAAATTCAGTCTATTTTGGATATTGATTCAGATTTGTTTTTAAATGCAATTTACATAAGGCAAGGAGAAATTGCAGAATTAGTTGATAAAACTTCCTCTGAGAAAAAACAATTAATTGGAAAATTATTAGGTTTGGATTCTCTGGAAAAAGCCTGGAAAAACTTACAGCCTATTATTAGCAATTATGAAAAAGCTCAGTCAGAACTTAAGGGTAAGTTATTTTCATCTGAAGAGTTAAAAGAGGAATATAATCATAAAAAAGCATTATTGGATAGTCTTAAAGAAAAAGGGCTTGCTTTAGAAAAACAGATTGAAGAAGTTAAAGAGATGAAAGCTGAAAAGCAAAATGAAAAAACCAATATGGAAAGAGAAAAAGAAATCTTTGATAACTTCAATAATAATTTAGATGCTGAGAAAAAAAGATTGGATTCTCTTGAAAATGATAAAAGAGCACTTCAGGATAATTTAGATGAAATAAAAAAAGCCGAAGAGCAAATTGTAAGATTGGAAAAATTTGTTAAGAAATTACCGTTATACTTGGACTTTGAAAAATCTGTTACAAGTATTCAGCAGTTGGAACTTGATAAACAAAAAATTGAAAAAGATTTAGATTCAATTGCAACACAGGAAGAACTTTTAGCATCTAAAAAAGAAGGATATAATAAATTTTTAGTAGCCGATGAGAAAATTGAAAAATTAAACAATCAAAAAATTAATCTTGAAAAAGAATTAGCTACTCTTACCCAACTTGAAAAAGATAAAAAGCAACTTCTTAAATCAATTGAAGGAAATAGAAATGAAATTGAAAGTTTTTTTTCTGTAACTAAAGATAAATTATATGATAGTGGTTTGTCTCAGGATATTTTAGCTGATGTTGATAATTTCAGTCATTTAGAAGAGGTTACCAACAACTTCAGTGAGGAAGTTTCTAATAAAGTTAAAGATTTAAGTCTTGAGATTATTTCTAAAAATGAGGAAATTGTTAAATTTAAACAAGCTATTGATACAGCACAAAAACCTTTAGATGAATTATTGGATGTTGAAAATAAATGTCCTGTTTGTAAATCTGATATTAATCCTCAAAAGAAAAATGAATTAATTGATTCTTATAATAGTGAAATTAATGTTAATAAGAAAGCTATTGTAGAAAATAATGAAAATATTCGTCTTTTGAATAAAAATAAAGATAGTTTTGAAGAAAAATATAATAAACTTCAGGATTTATCTAAAGATATTATAGGATATAAAAATAAATTTGACAATTTAGAAAAAGATTTGGTTAAACTTAATGAGATTGATGAAGGATTAGAATCTAAAGAGTACACTAATAATAAATTAGGTGAACTTATACTGGATATATCTAAAGAAAAAATTGGCCGTGAAGAAAATAAAGAAGATTACAATGCATATATAAAATCAAAAGGAGCACTAGATGTTTTAAGTAGTAAAACTGAACTTCAATATAAATTAAATCAGGTTAATAATGAAATTGATGTTCATGTTAAAAATATCAAATTAGCTATTGACCAAGATCCTCATTTAAGCGGTGATATGAGTACTGCTGATTTACAAGCACGTATTACTGATTTAAAAAATAAGGAAGAAGAATTTAATCAACTTAAAGGTTTTGTTCAAAATAAAAAAGCTTTTGAATCTCAGTTAACTTCTAAAAAAGATGATATTGGTGTTTCACTTAATCAAATTGAAATCTTGAAAAATAAAATAAATGCTTCTGTTTATGATAAAGAAAAATATGAAAAAGTAATTTACTTTTACGAAGTTTATGAAAGAAGATATGATGAGTTTACAAATGAGCTTTCAGGAATTAAAGGTCAAGCTAAAGAATTAATAGCTAATGTCAATGATTTAACAGAAAAAATATTAACTAACTATAAATTCCAACAAGAATATAAAAACACTACAGATTATATTGATTTATTGAATCATATTAGAACATTATATTCTAAAAACGGTATACAAAAAGAGTTAAGGAATCGTTCAAGGCCTGTAATTCAAAAATACACTAAGGACTTCTTTGATGAATTTAACTTTAATTATTCTGATTTAACATTGGATGAGGACTATGAAGTAACTGTATTTGGTCCTGAAGGTGAATCTTCAATGAGTATGGTTAGTGGTGGTGAAAAAATAGCTATTGCCCTTGCTTTAAGACTTGGTATTACTCAGGCTATGGCAAAAGGTGATTTGGACACTATTCTTTTAGATGAACCTACAATACATTTAGATAGCTTTAGAAGACATGAATTAATTAATCTGTTAAAAGACATGACTGTTTTACCGCAAATGATTATTGTGACTCATGAAAGTCAGCTTGAAAATGCTGCAGATAATTTGATTAAAGTAGAAAAAGATAATGGTATTTCAAAAGTATCTAGTTAGATACTTTTATTTAATTTTTTTAAGTGATTAATTTAGATTCTGCCTATTTCCTCAGCATTTTTTATTGCATCTATAATACAGTTAGCATTCCATCCTACAATTGTTGATGCTTCTTTTTCCAAGTTTTCAGGAACTTCTTCAAGTCCATGTGGTCTTACAAGAACTATGGGAATATTATAGTTTTCACTAGCTTTAATTAAATCATTAAAAGTTTCTTTATTGTAATTATATAAACCTGCTAAAAGTATTATAACATCTATTTTTTCAAAAAATTCTTTATTGGCTGTTGAATAAGACCCGGAAATAGATTCTTTCCATAAAAAATCATTTTTAGAATACATTTGTTCAATAAATTTCATATATTCCTTATTTTTGTCATAACCGTTACTAATGATAAGACGATATATTTTATTATCATTTTCCTCTTCAAACATTATTTCACCTTTTAAATGAATTATGAATGTTATAATATTTATACTTGAATAACAATATTTTATACTGTTATAAATAATAATAAAGGTATTTTTTTATGAAAGCAGCAGTTATAGGTTTAGGTGTAGAAGGAAAAAAAGCAGTTAATTCTCTTTTAAATCATGGTTGGGATGTTTATGCAACTGATTTAAATAGTAAAGTTGATTTATCAGATTTGGAATTACCTATGATTTCAATGAATTTGGTTAGTGGTGATGAAACTGTTTCTATTGTTTCTGATAATTTAACTGTTGATTTAGGTTTTTCAAATTCACATGCAATTGAAGAATGTGATGCAATAGCGATTAGTCCCAGCATGTATGGGGGAGCTTTTGCAAATAAATTGCTTGAAAAAGGTAAACTGTTAAGTAATGTTGTAACTAAGCATAAAGACCTTTTTACTATTGGCATTACTGGAACTAATGGTAAAACTACTAGTGTTCATATGTTAAAAACTATTTTGGAAAATGCTGGTAAAAAAGTTTTAGTCGGTGGAAATGGTGGTGGAGGCTTTTCAGGTTACTATGATTTAGTTTTAGAAGCCTCAAACGACGATTATGATATATTACTTGTTGAAGTTTGTGACATGACACTTGATTTTTGCAATTATTGTTTTGATTTTGACATGGTAGGTCTTACTAATATTGGTAATGATCATATGAATGTTCATAAGACAATAGCCAATTATAAAAATACTTTAGTGAGATTCTTTGAAGGAAAAACGATTTTTACAGCTTTTAATCAAGATTTCAATGCTGATTTTAAAGAAGTTGCTGATAAAACTATTCCTTTTTTTGAATATGATGAAAAGTTACAGGTTTGTGGTAGATTCAATGCATTAAATGCTGGTTTGGCTGCAGCTATAGCTACTGAATTAAAAATATCTAAGGATAGTATTATGAAATCTTTAGCTGATTTTAAAGCAGTTGAAGGTAGAATGAATGTTTATAAGATTAATAATGCTTCTATTTTTGTAGGTAAAACTGATAATTCTGATGCATTAACTTCAGTTTTAAGTGAAAATGATTTCTATGCATTATTTATAGGCACTCCTAGAGCTAATGAAGAACATAGATTAAGTATTTTAGATGAAGCAGTTAAATATAATCCTGAAGTCATTGTTCTGTTTCCGGGATTAGATGATACTATTGATATGGGATTGTATCGTTTAAATAGTCTTGGTTATGAGGGCAGAATTGAGATAGCTAACTCATTAGATGAGATAATTGCCCTTATTGCTGAATTCTCTCATGAAGATGCACTTTTCATTGGAGGTAACGGTCAGGAAGCTATTATTGAAATCCAGGAAAGAATAAGGCTCTTGTCTGAAAACCTTTAGTTTGTATTCATTGAAATGAAAATATATAAATATAATAGTAACTAAATATACTATTGTTATATTATTATTGAAGGTGTTAAATAATATGAGTTATAAATGGAGAAGTACATCTATTAAGATAATATTGGCATTATTCTTTATTTCTTTACTTTTATTCGCATTTTCTTTTGTAAATCATAATACATACACTGGTGAATCCTTTGCAAATGAATATAATTTGCCTATTGGCCAATCTATGTTTGAAGGGGATTCTATTTTAGGTGAGAATCAGTCAATTCAGGTACCTTTATTAGGTAATCTGCCTTTTATAGCTCACCAGATTACCAGTCTTGATTTGCAGGGTATATTAATAACTTTAACAACAGGAACTGTTCCATTTGACTTTGCTACAATATCTAGTGAAGGTATAGATTCTTATGGTAAAGCACAGGGCTTTGAAGGTCCAGGTTATTTAACTTATGAAGGTAATCAGTTAGCTGTTAAAGCGCCACATACTTATGTATGGGGTTACAGTGCACCTTATAAGGTTTTAACCAAAACATCTGATGGTGTTGATGTTGTAGAAAATGGTACTGTCGTTAAATCAATTCCTACTTCAGAAATTAAAAACACTGATTTTGGAAGTAAGTATTACAATACTACAACTATTCAAAATTGGTATAATTATGATTCTGACAAATCTAATTTCACATTAGAGCGAGGAATTGTTAACTTTTCTGATGGAAGAAATGATATAAGTGCTGGTAATGTATCAATTATATTTGGTAACAATGTATCTGATTATGTAGCTGCATATCCTGATGGCACTCCTATTGTATTGTATATGGGTAATGTTACAGAAGAGGATGGTGAAGTTTATTCTACTTCTTTAGGTTCTCACCCTGAATATGGGGATGGGGTAAGAGAATTTAATGCAAGATCTTTTGTAGATGCATGGAATAATACAGTAATTCCACCAAATTCAAGTGGAAATGGAAAAGCATATATTGATTTTGGTTCTGCTTCTGACAGTAATGCTCCTGGAGGTAGTGCTTCTCATGGAGTATGTCCGCCAGCTAGGGTATTAAGAGCAGCTGTTCTTGCTGAAGGATTTGGATTGCCAGTAGGTATGTGTGGAGATAATGATGCAGTATTATTTGGATTTAATCCTTCTGAAGATATTAAAGTTACAAATAATCATGATTATCCAGTTAAAATAGTGATGTGGACTGAAGGTTCAGGTCCGAGTATGGCAATTTACGGTAAGATAGAAAGATTTATTCCAAGTTGAAGATAATTATTTATCTTTTATTTTACTTTTTTTTAGTGTTTATTATGACAGTTTCAGCTATTATTACCGCTGCAGGTAAAAATTCCCGTATGAGAAAAGATCAGATTTCTAGAAATATTTCAGTAAAAAACAAACTTATTCTTCCGTTTCATAATAAAACTGTTTTAGAGACAACTATTGACAATGCATTATCTTCAAATGTAGATGAATGTATTGTGGTATTAGGCCATTATAGTGATGAAATAAAAGAAGCTATTTTTGATAATTATAAAGACTCTGTAAAATTTGTAGAAAATAATCCTGTTGATGTAGGTTTATCAGTATCTCTTTTAAACGGTTTAAAAAATATCAGTTCTGATTTTGCACTTTGCATAACTGGAGACCAGCCAACAGTATCAAGTGAAACGTTTGATGAAATGATTAATGTTTGTAAAAATTCAGATAATCCTGAAAAAACAATAGCTATTTTAAGACGTAGAAAAACAGGTTTATTAGACACTGCTGAGGGATTAGGAATGCCTTTTGTAGCATTTAAAGATAATTTAATAAAATATTTGGAAAATGAAAATGATAATTTAAATCCAATTTTAAGAAAAATATTTGATGATGGTTATACTTTTTATGGTATAAAAGAAAAAAATGAACTGGAATTATTAAATATAAATCATTATGATGATTATTTAAAGTTATTCGATAACTTTTAGGTTTGAAATAACTTCTTCTAATTTTTCACCACTAATTCCAATAGTCATTTCATTGTCTTTAATATCTGCTGCATTTCTGGAACCGTCACAGCCTAATGTGAAATTAACTCCACCAGTTATAAACGGATTAGCTAAAGCGTCACCACAAAGTGATTGGATACCTGCAAAATTAGGTCTGACTTTATCTCCTGAAGAATAAACAATAGTTTGAGCTAATTTCATTCCGCCAACAGGTTCGGTAATTATTAAAACTACATCGGGTTTGAAAGTAGCTTCGTCTAAAGGTGAATATACAATTCCCCAATATCTTTCTTTTATTATTGAAAGTTTTTCAGTAGCTGCTTTTGCAGTTTCCAAATCTTTAAATCTTCCTAATTCAAAATATTTTTCTCCACTAGCTAATTTAGGAGGCATATCTCTAAGACCAATAGCTCCAGCTCCACCTAAACAGGCTTGCTGTTCAATAGTACTATAAAATTTTTCCCCATATGATGCTTTTCTAATCATTTCACAATGTCTGACCTTTTCATCTATTAGATCATAGCCTTCAGGAAGTTCATCTTCACTAGCTAAAAGTTTAACAGCTACTGCTTTACAGGTTAGTTTAACATTGTCTTCAAGTACTTTACTATACTTTTGATTGGTTTCTAAACTACTCATAATATCACTTACTTTATATATTTATTTTAAGGAATAGTAAATTCTTTTGTTTTTGTTTTTTTATTTTTACAGAATGTTTTGAAATCACATGCATCACAGGTTCTTTCATCCCCCTGTGCTTTCCATGCATCCTGAATTTTACAGCCTTTAATTTCTTTAATTAATGATGATTCAATATTATTTACAACATTGTCAAATTCATTCAAAGCCTTTTCAATTTCATCAGGGTTAATATTGATTATTCTGATTGATCTTGCTGTTTTAAATTCGGAACTTAATTCAGGAACTTTAGCGTCTTCATCCCAGTTTTCAATTAGTGCAACATCTTCTTTAAATTCATCATCTTTCGGAATATCAGTTAGATTATTATGAATATCCTGCTGAACAACAATCAGATCTTCCTTTGAGGGAACAAGTTCATTTAAATAGAAAATAATTCCTGCAACAATTGGTTTGGCATCTGCCTGCTGGTGTCTAAGCCAGGCATATGTTAAAATTTGCCATTTGTGACGAATCCATGTTTCATCATCATCTCTTTGATTTGAAGGCCTTCTCATTCCTTTATAATCAATAATTACCTCATATTCATCACAGTCAATGTTATGCACATGCTCTTGAAATTCTTTATCATTTCTCAGATATTCGATAATCTTATTTCTATAGGAATCCAATGTTGTCTGTTGGGTATTTTCAATTGTTTCATTAATTTTTAATGAGCTTAAGACATCAATAACACCATTGATGCCATAATAATTGGAACGGCTGGTGTTTTCATCGTAATTAGGCATATTTCGAATTCCTTTTATCAACAGTTCTGCAGAATCAATTAAAGGGAATAAATGAGGACCCCAATAATTAATAGCCCTTTCAGCTCTTGCACTGGCTAATTTTTTATGGTCTCTTTCATTAACATCAACATTTTCATTACTTGGATGATTTGTTGAAAAGAAATGTTCTTTTGGAGGATAAAGCCCCCTTACCTGTAATCTTGCATCAATCATATTTTCAATAGGTCTGATGTCTTTTTTCCAGTCCCATGGAAACGGTGTTTTATTTAATTCCCATTGTAAGTAAGCTTCTTCCATTACTCCATGTATAAATTCTCCAAACCATAATTGTATAGGCATTGATGGAGGAAGAGTACCTTTATTCTGATATCTGTACTGTAAGTTACAAGTTAAAAAGGAGAGCAAATCTCCAGTTAAACTATATTCCGGAATCATATATGCTTTTGATCTTGAAGATAATTTCATTTTTAAGCCTCCTTTTTTATATTAGATATATTTCATCAAATCCAACTAATTTTTCATCTCTGCTCCAGCCAAGTGCAACATTAGGAATTTGTTTAAGATTATTGTTAACTGAATATCCGTCAAGGGAAGATATTAATCCAATAAGCAGCAGAACATTTTCAGCTCTGGAAAATGCCACAAAATAAAGTCTTGTCAAATCATCAAAGGATCTGTCTTTTTCACTTCTTTGTGATTCTCCAAGAGAGCTGAAACAACGTATACTGTCTTCAATACTTCTGTTTTCAGGTTCAATTTTTGGAAATCTTAAGTTTTGAGTATTGAAAGTGTTCTTTTTAAATTTGCTGCCGACATCAACAATTACTAATGGAAATTCCAGTCCTTTAGATTGATGAATAGACATTATATTTATTCTGTCATCAGGCAGTGTTTCAAGAAGGTCTTCGTCAATTCCAACTCCTCCGGTAGCTATTGGAATGAAAATATTCCAGATAGCTTCAAGAACTGATTCTCTTTCGGTTTTTGAATTGGTAAATACAATATTTCCGGAATACTTATTGAAAAATCCTGTTTGCTTAATTGACCTTGTAATAGCTTCCAGATACACGATTCCTTCAACATCTTCTTGAAGGTCTTCAATCCAGGTAGTTAATTTATAAGCCAGTTCCATCAGACTAGCACTTTCAGGCCATTTGTCACGATTTTTAGGGTGGCGGTTTTGCCAGGAAATTACAAATTCAGACAGTGAAACAGGTTCATTAGGTTCAGGTTTTAATTTAATGTAGTCTATTGCTCGGTATCTCCAGCGGGTCATGTTTCTATTAGCTAAATTCTGGATTTGTTTATCTGATTTTTGGATTATGCCTTGAGGATCAATACACTCTAAAATCAATCCGCAAAATATTGCAACTGATTTTATATCTTGCAGGTCTCTTCCTTTTGGATTGAAAACTTCAATAGGTTTTCTGAGTTTTTTAAGATTTTTTCTTAAGTAATAATTAAATGTTGGAGTGCTTCCTTTCATTTCTTTAGGAGAATATGATAAAATAGCTATATCTGATGCAGACCCGTATTCTTCATCTAATTTCAATGTAATATTTTCTAAATTTTTGCTTTTTTTAGCGTTATTCTGTTTTTGCTTGTTAATGATTTGTAAGTTTGAATTGCCATTTAATGTATTATAATAATCTTTATTTAATACTCTTCTGATTTTCAGTGATGTTTCTCCATTATTTATGAGATTATTAATTAGCTGAGTTAAATCTTTAGCTAACATTTCAGGGTTATTTCTAAACATTCCTAAAACAGGTATTTTATCTTTATCAAAATCAGGAGCAATGATTTTAGGTTTTTCATCTACTCTTGCTTTTTGATATTCCTTGTCTAGTTCTACAAAATGATTGCAGTGACTGATAATATTTTCACTGGACCTGTAGTTGGTTCTTAAATTAATCTCTTTAACATCAATTCCTAATTTGTCATGTGCACGTTTTTTGAAATTTGTAAACAAATCTACAGTAGCTCCTCTAAAACGATAGAGAGATTGGTCATCATCACCTACAACAGTTATACTGCCGTTGTTTTTTAGGGCAGACTGGGCTATTGTAAAGTAAATATCTTCCTGAATCAGATTGGTGTCCTGATATTCGTCAATTAGAATGATTTTTATACTGTCTAAAAAAATGTCCAGTTTATGATTTTTAAGTTTGTTTAAGAATTTGGATTCGAGCATCGGGAAATCTATAATGTTTCTATTTTGCAGTTCTGCTTCGTAATCTTTTATACAGTTAAGAGTTAAGTTAGCTCCGCTGCCTTTTTCAAATTTATCATAGATTTCATCAAAGTTCACCTGGTCATAGTACATTCTATTTTTCATATTCAAAATGATTTCTGCCATTTTTGAAGGTTCTTCCAGCTTTTCTTTAGGTGTAAAACTTTTAAGATATTCCTTTAAATTTTCATTTAAGTATCTGTTGTCTTTAAGAAGAATATTTGTCATAGCTGACTTTGTAACAAACTCTTCAATTACTAATGGCTGATTTGTTCCGGGCTCTCTATGAATTCTCAGCAAATCTTCAGCTACACTGTCAGTAGTTCCAATATTGATTTTGTTTAAGTCTATCTTTTTTTCAATGAAATTCATTAATTCCAGTTCTTTAATAGGGTCATCTTCAACAATATTTTCTAAAAGATAGTTTTTAATCTGATCTCCCCAACTTAAAATACGTGAATGTAACTCGTTTGCTGCTTTTCTGGTGAAAGTAGTTGCTAAAATTTCATCTGGAGCAATATCATCAACAAAAATATATTTAAGTATTTTAAGTACAATTACAGTAGTTTTTCCAGATCCGGGGCCTGCTACTATAAAAAGGGAGTCATTTGCATCAGATGAAATGGCTTTTTTTTGATCTTTATTTGAAGAAATGTTTCTTTTTAGTGTATTTACAACAATATCCTCAAATTCTTCATAACTAATCATTATTGTCCTCATTTTGTTAATTATTTATTATTTATATATGTTAACTATATAAACTGCTCTACAGAGCATTTGATAAGTATCATTTACACGAATAATTTAAATATTTAATTTATTCATATATTATTTTATAATAAATAACTGTTTTTCAAGATTATTATGACAAAATCAACAATTGACATGTTTAAAAATGATGTAAGGTATAGGGACAGAATAGCTCATGTAGAAACTATTCCTGCCAGAAAAGCCAGCTATAAAAAAGTTGAGAATTTAAATCCTAAAATTGTTGATTATTTAAAATCTAAAAATGCCAAATTATATAAACATCAGGCAGAAACTTATGAAGCTATTCAAAAGGATGAAAATGTAATTATTACAACGCCGACAGCTTCAGGTAAAACATTGGCTTTCAATTTACCTATTATGGAAACAATGATTGAAGATAATAAGGCTACAGCATTATACATTTACCCTGCAAAGGCACTGTCAAATGACCAGCTCCATGTTTTGGAAAATCTTGAAAAATCTCTTGATATTAAAATTAATCCACATACCTATGATGGAGACACTCCAAAATCTAAAAGATATGATATTCGTCAGAAATCAAGGATTATTTTAACTAATCCGTATCAGCTGCATCTTATTTTGTCCTGGCATCATCAGTGGAAGCGTTTTTACAGCAATCTGAAATTCATAGTCATTGATGAGTCCCATTATTATAAAGGTATTTTCGGTTCAAATGTAGCCTATCTTATTCGCAGACTGAAAAGAATAGCTAATTTCTATGGGTCTGATCCACAGTTTATATTGTCTTCTGCAACATTAGCTAATCCATTGGAACTGGCTAACAGATTAACTGGTGAAGAATTTAAATTAGTAGATAATGATACATCTCCAAGCGGAGAAAAAGATTTTATATTGTATAATCCATTTAGAAATTACAGGAGAAAAAAACACAATAACTCTGAAGCACCTTCTGTGCATATGGAAACAGAAAATATCTTTGTTTACTTAATGTTAAAAGACATTCAAACATTATGTTTCACTGTTTCACGTAAAATAACAGAATTAATAGCTATGTGGGCTAAAAAAGATATGGATAATATCAAAAGGAAATTAACTCATAGAATAACTGCATACAGGGCAGGTTATCAGGCAGATGAAAGACGTGAAATTGAAGACGGCTTAAAATCACGTAAATATCTGGGGGTTACCTGTACAAATGCTCTGGAATTAGGTATTAATATCGGTTCACTTGATGCAGTGATTATTTCAGGATATCCCGGAACTATGATTTCCACATGGCAGCAAAGCGGAAGAGCAGGAAGAAGTAATCAGAAATCATTAGCTATTTTAGTTGCTTTTGAAAATCAGCTGGATCAGTATTTTATGAATAATCCAGATTTCTTTTTTGATAAACCTCATGAAAATGTAATTATTGATTTGTCAAACCATATATTACAGGAAGCACATTTATTGTGTGCTGCTAAAGAGTTAACTCTCAAAAAAGATGAAGCTATGGATTATTTCGGAGCAGATAAAAAAGTTTTGGATAAATTAGTTTCTAAAAAAGATTTATATCAGAATCCTCGTGGAGATTATATTTATCCATATGATGACAATCCTGCAATGTCACATTCCTTGGATCAGTTATCCAATGATGAATTCAGAGTTATGAATAATGGTAAACTTTTAGAGGTTATGGAACGTTCACAGGTGTATAGGGAAGCACATGAAGGAGCTATTTTGATTAATAAAGGTGAAACATATCATGTAGACAGTGTTAATTTAAATAGTCATTTTGTAAATGTTTCTAAAAATACTGTAGATTATCATACTATGGTTTTAAATAAGGTACACATCAATATTGAGAAAAAATTATCTAAAACCCGATATGGTAATTTAAAAATCCATTTTGGTGAATTAACCGTAGAAGAAGATTATTACAGATATAAGAAAATGCATTTTTCAAAAGTAATTGGGCAGTTTAATTTAAATTTGCCTCCTTTAAAATTCAGAACAAAAGGATTATGGTTTACAATTCCAAGGGAAGTTAAAAATAAACTTGAAGATTTATATAAAGATGAAGAGGAAGTCTTTGAAGGAGGACTTCACGGTGCAGAACATGCATTAATCGGTTTATTTCCGCTTCATGTAATGTGTGACAGATTTGATATTGGTGGATTATCTACAAATTATCATGAAGATACTCAGGAAGCTACAATATTCATTTATGATGCTTATGAAGGTGGAATTGGAATAACACAAAAGGCTGTTGATGTTTTTGTTGATTTATTAAAATCTACAAGAGATTTACTTAAAAATTGTGATTGTCATAATGGATGCCCTTCATGTATTTACTCTCCGAAATGCGGAAATGATAATAAGCCCCTTCACAAAAATGCAACTGAATATATTTTAAATTATATGTGTGATTTAATCTCACAAAAACAGGAAGAAATAGTTGCTGAAAAAGTTGATGAAGAGGAGATTATTGAATCTTCTAATGATAATATGAAGCTTGAAACATTATATGAAGAAGCTTATGATTTATATTCGCAGGGAGATTATTTTAACTCAAAAGAATCCTTGAATGAGTTAGTGGATATTGATGATGAATATGCTGATGCATGGGCGTTATTTGGTAGAATATTATATGAGCAGGGTGATATGAATGGAGCTAAAATGTTTACAAAACGAGCTCTAAAAATTGACTCGGCCAATGAAGATGCTAATGAATTATGGTTAGAATTAAAATAATTTATTTTATTTTTTTCGTTTAATCTATTACAATTTTTTTGAATATTAAATGGAAATACAGTAGGAAACTTTAAATATTTTCAATGTTAATATATACATAATACGATAATTTTGTATTGGTTTTTTAATTGAATTATGGAGGGGTATTATGGTTAGTCCAATAGTAGCAGCTATTATTTCTTTCTTCTTCCCTGGTATTGGTCAAGTAGTACAAGGTGAAACTCAAAAAGGTATAATAATGTTTGTTGCAGCAATTGTTCTTTCAATTATTTTAACATATGCATTAGGCACCATTGGTAATATTATTTATTTAATATATGCTATATATGCTGCATATGATGCTTATAATATGGGATAAATTAATTTTTATCCATTTTATTTTTTTATAAAACTTATTTTTTTTTGATTTTCACATTAATTAACAATATTTATTAATCATCCTAACTATAATTATAATATTAATATTTTTTTCTGAATATGTAGGAGAAATAAAATGCATGAATTATCTATGGCTCAAGGAATAATAAATGCAGTAATAGATACTGCAGAAAGTAACAATGCAACTGAAGTTACTGAAGTTGGTATTGAAATTGGCAGATTGGCTATGATAAACCCTGAACAGTTACGTTTCATGTTAAGTGTTTTAGTTGAAAATACCATAGTTGAAGATGCCGATATTAAAATTGAAGAGATACCTGTTGAAATTGATTGTCCTGAATGTGGATTTAAAGGAGTAGCAGAACTGGATGATAAAGATCACTATGCTCCAATTGTAGACTGTCCAAAATGTGGAAATAAAAGGATATCTATTTTAAATGGAAAAGATTGTATTGTTAAAAATATTGTTATTGAGAAACCTGATGATGATTAGATAGGAGGAATTGACTATGCATAATGTAGCTGATGTAGAAGTACAAAAAAATATTATGGATGCTAATAAAAGATTAGCAGACAGGAATAAGAAAAATCTTGAAGATAAAAATATTTTTTGCGTTGATTTTGTTGGAGCTATTGGTTCTGGTAAAACTACTTTAATTGAAAACATTATTGAGAATACTGATGATAAAATTGGTGTAATTGCAGGAGATGTAATTAGTAAATTTGATGCAGGCAGAATAGAAAAACACAATGCTCCTGTAGTTGGTTTAAACACTGGTAAAGAATGCCATTTAGATGCTCATTTAGTAGGTCATGGACTTGGAGATTTGCCATTAGATGATTTGGACATGGTTATTATTGAAAATGTGGGTAATTTGATTTGTCCTGTTGATTTTGATTTAGGTTCCCACATGAGAATTGTTGTTGTAAGTGTTACTGAAGGGGATGATACTGTAGAAAAACACCCATTAATTTTCAAGACTTCTGATTTAGTAGTTATTAATAAAGTGGATTTAGCTGATGCTGTTGGTGCAGATGCTGATAAAATGGTTAATGATGCAAAACGTTTAAATCCTGATGTTCAAGTTATTAAAGCTAGTTTAAAACAAGGTGAAGGTTTATCAGAAATAATCGCTGCTATTAATAAACAAAAAAGATAGTTAAGGTGATTTCGTTGAAAATTTGGATTGATATTTCAAATGCACCTCATGTAAGATTCTTTAAGGATGTCATTAAATACTTGGAATCTGAAGGAGAAGATTTAATAATTACAGCTAGAGACTTCGGGGATATTCATAAACTAATGAATATGTATGATATAGATTTTATTTCTGTTGGAAAACATGGGGTAAGTTTATATGATAAGCTTAAGGAAAGTACTTCACGTGTTTATGAACTTGTAGATGTTATTAATAATGAAAAGGTGGATGTTGCACTTAGCAAACATTCTATTGAACTTCCGAGAATAGCATTTGGTTTAGGAATTCCAAGTTTATATGTTTTAGATAATGAACATGCATTGGCTGCGAACAAATTAACTCTTCCATTATGCAACAGGATTATCACACCAAATAAAATTGACATCTGGAAACTGATGCAGTTTGGAGCAGATCCTAACAGCATCATACCATATAATGGAACTTCCGAATTGATGCATTTTAAGAGCTTTGAATATAATGACAATATTTTCGATGATTTGGATCTTAAATTAAAATATCCAAAAACTATTTTAATGAGGCCTGAACCATCTTTAGCATCTTATTTAGATGCAGATTGTCATAAATCAGTTTTATCTCCAATTGTTGATGTATTAAAAGAATATGCTAATATATTGATATTGCCAAGATTTAAAGCACAAGCAGAAATCTTTGAAGGTATTGACAATGTTACTATTTTGGAACCTCCCGTCGATACTTCAAGTTTAATGAAAAAAGCGGATTTGGTAATTGGAGCTGGTGGAACTATGAATCGGGAAGCAGCAATATTGCAAACTCCTGTTATTTCATGTTATCCTGGTAAAACATTAGCTGTAGATCAGTATTATATAGATCAGGGTTTAATGTTTAGGTCTAATGATATTGATGAGATTATACAAAAAGCTTTGGCTTTTATTGTTAATCCTCATGAAAAAATAGATTTTAAAACTGATGATTTATTCCAGATTATTATTGATAATATTTATGATTTAGGTAATGGGAGTAAATAGTTTTTTATATTAAAATAACTAAATATTATATAATATATTTAGTTTTTATTATTATGGGCTGGTAGCTCAGATGGTAGATCGTCGCCTTGGCATGGCGGAGGCCCCGGGTTCAAATCCCGGTCAGTCCATTTATAAATTTTCAAAAAATAAATTTTAAAATTGTGATTAAATTATGATGTTAATAGCTCAGAATCATTTACAACTAATCTTAGAAGTAGGGGCAATGTTATTTGTTACATTGGTTTTTTGTCTTAATTTAATTCCATTGTCACTTAGTGTTGTAACATTTTTATCTCTCTTTTTAGCTGGTGGTTTCACACTTCTTTTTGGAGCAGATATTCTTTTATTAATTATTTCATCTAGTCAGAATGAATTTACACATCCATTTGGGCCAATTGCTTTAATGGCTATTGTTTCTGCATTTGCATCGCTGAAGGTGATGAAGAATTCGGGAGTGGATGTAAGACCTCTTAGAAAAGTTGTTTTATTATTCCTTGCAGGCATTACCCTTTTTGGTGGATTAATGCACAGATCTTTCTTAATCTTATGGATATTAGGTTTATTTGTAGGATACATCATAATATCCAAATCTTTCAGAGAAAAATCAGTTTTTACGCTTAAAAGAATTTTAATGTTTTTTGGAGCAGCTGTTGCAGGTTTCTGCGGACTTGAAATAATAGCTAGAATAACTGGAATGACTATTTTCTCTCCATTATTAAGATTAGGAAGAATTGAACAATACTCTTCATCCAGTATTAAAATGGTATTAAATAACATTCAGTTAATTGGACATGATGGTGCAGCTTCTTTCTGGGGTACTGAAGGAACTGCATTTGCTGAAGGATATATTACTTTACCTATGCAATTAATCATATTCTTTGGTTTGCCGTTTCCACTATTCTGTGGAGTCCTTGTAAATCAAAAAGATACAATTGATTATATGCTTCCAGGTATTTTCGGATATGGATTTGACTTTGGTTATTTGGGGCTTGTTGGATTAATAGTTTTTGTTTTAGGAACTATTATTATTGGTTTAAAAATATTAACCATGTATAGAGAAAAAAGAGAACATAATAATAAAAAATACTTAGGTAAGGAAGTATTATTGACTGGTGCATTAACTGCATTTATTTCACAAGCATTAATTGGTATGTTTGTGTTTAATAGGTCTATTAACGGGCTAGCATTACTTTCATTTATATTCTTAGGAGCATTAATATTAGCTAATGTTGTCACACTTAAATCAAGAACTAATAAGAATATTTAAAGAGGTTGAAAAGATGAAAGCATTAATATTATTGGGGTGTCCAGAAACCCCGTCACAAACACCTATGTCAATTTATGCAGCTTATAAATTGGCCGAAAAAGGTTATGATGTAACAATAGCTGCTAATCCTGCAGCTTCAAAATTAGTTAAAGTTTCTGATCCGGAAAAATATTATATTCATGAAATGATTGATTTGGATGATTGTTTAGCTAATATTCAGGAAGGGGAATATGATTTATTACTGGGATTTGTACATAAAGATGCAGCCGCATCTTATTTTGTAACTTTTTATCAACTTTTACAAACTAAATCTATTGCACTTGTATTTGAAAAAGATTCTGAGTTATTAAAGGAATATACAGAAACAGTTAGTGAAAATACGGATGCAAAAGTAATTTCTGTAAGAGCATTCCATAATCCAAATCCACTTAAAGTTAATTTAGATAAAGCATTGAAGGAGTTGTAGTAATATGTCTTTTTGTTTAGATACCTATCTTCAACAATCTGATAATTATGAAATTTTAGCATCACAGGCTGGTTTTAAAGATTGTGCAAGACTTATCAGATATAAATCTCCAGAAATCATTTATGTTAATGCTGGAGAAGAAATTTTAGGATCTCGTGTCATTGGTATAACTCCAATTCCTATTGGAGTTGATTCAATAAAAGGAACTGTACTTATTCCATATACTAAACCATGTTATGGTACTGCAGTTGTAGAATTGCCTGTTGATATAGGTGAAATTGAAAAGATAAGAAAATTAAATATTAAATAGATGATTTTATGATTTCTACTGTTGTTGGTAGTTTCCCAGCTGAAATAAAATCTCCAACCACTACAAAAGACAAAATATTAAAAGTATTTGGGGCTTATGATTCATTTAAACAGTCTATAAAACAAACTGTAATCTCACAACTTGATGCCGGTGTAGATATTATTTCTGATGGTCAGGTTCGTGGAGATATGGTTTCTACTTTTACTAATTTTATTCCTGGAATGATGCTGGAGGGAAATAATACAGTTATTACTTCTAAAATCAGACAGCCTACAAAAGAAATTTCTATTAATGATTTAAAATATGCTAAAAAAGTTATGAATGATTATTTTAATGGAAATATTCCTAAAGGTAAAGGAATTAAGGGAATTATAACTGGTCCTTCTACAATTGTTTATTCATCACGAATTGAGTCTTTTTATAAACATAAGGAAGATGCAATTTTAGATTTGGCCAGAAGTCTTAAATATGAAGTGGAAGCTATTGAAAAAAAGATTAATCCGGTTTACATTCAGGTTGATGAGCCATTTTTATCTACAGGGCTTGTGGATTTAAAAGTAGCAAGTGAAGCTATTGATATAATTGGAGAAAATCTCACTGTTCCATTAGCTATGCATGTTTGCGGTAATTTAGACAGTGTTTTTAAAGATTTGATTAAATTCAATATTGATATTCTGGACTGTGAATTTGCAGGAAATGATACTAACATTAAAATTTTAGAGGAAAATGCATCTTTAGTCAAAAATAAAAAAATAGGCTTTGGCTGTCTTGATACTTCTATAAATGAAGTGGATTCTAAAGAAAAAATTGAAAATCTTGTAGCTAAAGGTGTTGAAATTCTTGGAAAGGAAAATATAATTTTAGATCCTGATTGCGGGTTAAGAAGAGCCAGCAAAGATGTAGCTTTCAGTAAACTTAAATTAATGAATAATATAAAAGAGGAATATAGTTAAAAATTATCTATATTCATGTTTAAAGTTTGGATCATATAGCTTAGAAGGTGTGAAATCTCCAGGGTTTAACACATCTCCTACTACAATCATTGCAGTCTTTGTAATATTGGCATCTTTTACTTTTTGTGCAATATCCTTTAAGGTCCCTCTAATTATTTCCTGGTCATTCCAGGTTGCTTTTTTTACAACAGCTATCGGAGTGTCTTCATTGTATCCGACCAGCAATTCATCAACAACTTTATCAATCATACCAATTCCTAAAAAGATACACATAGTTGCATGATGTTTTGATAAGCTGGAAATGCTTTCACTACGTGGTTTTGGAGTTCTGCCTTCCGGACGTGTAATAATAACTGTTTGTGAAATTTCAGGTAATGTCAATTCTGTTTCAAGTACACTGGCTGTACCAAATAGGGAACTTACTCCAGGAATAATATCATATTCAATATCATATTTTTGCAGCTCTCTTATTTGCTCACCGATAGCTCCATAAATGGAAGGATCTCCAGTATGAACTCTGGCTACTAACTGTCCTTTAGAAGTTGCTTCGCGACAGATTTCAGTTGTTTCGTCTAAATTTAATACAGCACTATTGTAAACAACACATTCTTTTTTTCTAGGATTTAAAACTTCTTTGTTAACTAAAGAACCAGCATAAACAATAACATCGGCTTTTTCAATAACATTTCTTCCTTTAACAGTTACTAAATCCGGGTCACCAGGACCTGCTCCAATAAAGATTACTTTACCTTTCATAATACAATTTTTTGATTTAACTTCTATTTAATGATTATGAAACTAAAAAAGAATTTAACACCAATATTTCACTTTAATTTAAACAAAGTTTATTAATTCTTAAGATAATTAAAAAATATGAACGAAAAAGGATTTATATCAATAGAAGCCATTTTTTCTATTTTTATAATATTATTAATAGCTACATCATTATTGTTTTACGCTCAATCAAATTTGGAATCAAATAAAAATATTGAATCAACTTTTAACCATAGACTGATTTTAGATAATTTAGCTAATTGTATAAATCAGGTTAACTCAAATGGTGACGGTTTTTCTAAAAAAGTTTCGCTGCCTCAAAAAGAGTATTCTTATAAGATTACAGTTGAAAAAAGCAAATTAACAATTGAATACTCAAATAAAAAAGGTGAAGTAGCTATTTTGCCAATTGATATTAGTAGAAATTATGAGTTATACAGCAGACGGACTTATTTAATCGAAAATCGAGAAGGGGAGATTGTGATATTATGAATGATGAAAAAGGCCAGCTTAGCGGGGAATATTTACTGTTGATCGGGTCATTAATAACTGTTTTGATGATTTCAGCATTTTTGATAGGTAATGAAAACGAACTTAACATAGCTATGGCTGCTGCTAAATCAGGTGTTAGTGAAGGTGTTGCATCATCATCAAGTGCCATATATCCAAAGGAAACATTTAATGAATATGATAATATGGACGGTTTAAAACATCCTTACAGTGTAAGTGTTTTGAATATTAGTTATAATTCATCGGGAATTGATAAAAACTATGGAAAACAGAAAATACAATTTAAAGTCTATGCAAAAGCAAGTCAGGATTATAATAAAAAAGAATTAGATTCAATTGGTGATAGGATTAATTATAATTTAAGAAAATCAATAGCTATAAGTTTTAACACAACAAATTCCACAAATAAACTATATAATCCTGTATTTTCCAATAATTATGTTTTTACAACAGCAAATGTGGTATGGGTTTAAATATTATTAAAAATAATTAATCTTTATGTATAGTCAGGATGAAAAAGATGAGCTTTTAAATGAGCTGAAAGAAATGGAAAGTCTTCAGATAGATATGGATAATGAAGGTAAAATTTTACAGAATGATATTATTGACTTTCTGTTAAACGGAAAAGGAAATTTGGAAGATTTGGGAGACAGAATTGAATTATATCTTTATGAATTTAAGCTGTTTTGTAGAAAACCAGTAAGATTCGGTCAGAAGGATTTTGATGTTTATTTAAATGCTGTAGATATTCCTTTTGAAAAATTAGATGCTCTTTTAAAGGATTTGGATAAATTTAATTTGGTGATTTATACAGAAATAGATAAGGGATTTAGTGTATTAAATCTAAATCTTCTGTTAAAAGATTAGATATTAAATACTCTTTTTGCATTGTTGGTTGTTATTTCATCAACAGTGTTTAAATCCATTTCTTTAATTTCAGCTATTTTTTCACAAGCTTTAATAACATTAGCTGGTTCGTTTCTTTCTTCTTTTGTCATAGCCAGATACGGGCTGTCGGTTTCAGTTAAAACATGATCCAATTTAATGTCTTTTATTAATTCCTGATGTCTTTGTGAGTAACAAAGCATTGTGGAAAAGCTCATATAATAGTTGTCATGTTCCATTATTCTTTTAGCTGTTTTTAAACTTCCGCTAAAGCAGTGAAACACTACATATGGCAGGTCTTCGTATTCGTTAATAATATTCAGTGCTTTTTTCTCACAGTCACGAACATGCATAAGCAATGGGACTTTATAGTCATTAGCTATTTCAATAAAGCTAGTAAATATTTCTTTTTGTCTTGCTCTTAAGGATTTATCTTTTACATAAAAAAAGTCCATTCCTACTTCACCAATAGCTACAATATCATTAATATTATCAATTAAATGTTTTTGAGCTTCGTGCAGTTCTTCATTTGTACATTTCTGTGAAGTTACAGGATGAAATCCGAAAGTTGGATAAATAAATCCTTCATTTTCTTTTGATAAATTTAATACAGTTTGATTGCCTTCAAGGCTTGTTCCAGAGTCAATTACTGCATCCAGCTTTTCTTTTGCTCTTTTGATTACATCTGTTCTGTCGCTGTCATAATCTTCAAAATCTATGTGGCAATGTGTATCTATCATATTTTTTATACTCCAAATCTACGTTCTCTTTCTTGGTATGATCTGATAGCTCTTAAGAAATCTACTTTCCTAAGTTCTGGCCATAAACTTTCACAGAAGTATAATTCAGAGTATGAGGATTGCCATAGTAAGAATCCGCTTAATCTTTCTTCTCCGCTTGTTCTGATGATTAGATTAGGATCATCTAATCCTGCAGTATAAAGGTTTTTACTTATTAAATCTTCATCAACATCATCAACTGTTATTAATCCTTTTTCAACATCTTTGATGATTTTTTTAACTGAATCTACAATTTCTAAACGACCGTCATATCCAATAGCTAAATTAAGTTGTCTTTTGTTATAATGTTTAGTTGCTTCTTCGGCATCGTTAATAGCTTCTTTTACATTATCAGGTAATAAATCGATTCTTCCTACTACTTTGACTTTTACTTCGTTTTTATGGATTTTTTCATGATCAACAAGTCTTTTAAAGTTTTTAAAGAATAAATTCATCAGTCCTTCTACTTCATGTTCTGGTCTGTTAAAATTTTCTGTTGAGAATGCATATGCTGTTACTATTTCAATTCCAAGTTCTATTGTCCAGTCTAAAACTTTTTCTAGAGTGTCTACTCCAATTTCATGTCCTGTTACAACATCCATATTTCCCTGAATCTTAGAATAACGTCTGTTACCATCCATGATGATTGCAACATGTTTAGGCATTTTGGAGGATTCTAAATTTCTGGAAATATACCATTCATATATTTTATAAATAAAATTTTCACCCATAATAACTACCTGAAGTAAATAATTGTCTATTAATAAATATATATTATTTAATGCTTTTAAAGTTTGGCCAATTTATATGCTAATTCTAAGCTGCGTAAATAACCTTCTGTACTTTGATCACGGCTGGTGTCAATGTATATTTCATTAATACCAAATGTTATTGCTCCAAAGCTTGGCCATGAGTTTAATAAAACAAGGGTTCTAAAAATAGTATTTCCTACAATTCCATTTGGAGCTATTAGTATGTTACATTTATTTTTTATAGCCTGGTCAATTAATACACACTGGTTTTCAATTTTTTGATTTGTATGCTTTTCAATTAATTTGCTGAGCTTTTCAGTATCATCCAGTGACTGGTTAATTTCTTTGCTTCTGCCGTAATCTCCAGGTCTTGCATATGAAAGTGTAGCTATTTTAGGAGTTTTTTCAAGTTTTTTCATGAAATTTATACAATGAATAGCTATATTAAGCTTTTCTTCTAATGTGTTTCCCTCATCAATGCCGACAGAGCTTATTAAAAATTCATGACCTTCGCCATTGATGTAGGTGGCTCTTGATATTTTGGGATAACTTTCTTTTAGTTGTTTTAAAACATTAGATGCAGATAGTGAGCCTCTTATTGTTGCATTTATATTTTTGTCTGAAATACTTTTGGCAAGTTTTTCGTCATTTTCGATTAATTCCATATTGACATCTGGTTTTTGTGTTTTAAAAATATCACAGGCTTCTAAGATGTTTTTATTTTCTCCAACTCCAACAGCTATAGTTATCATTAATTTTAATTATTCCTTTAGTATTATTTATAGCTATTTTTTTAAAGTGTAAAAACTAAACATTTATATGTAAGTAAGCACTTACTTACATTATGGAAATTGAACTAGATAAAACAGAACAAAAAATTGTTGATGCAACAATATTTCTTTTAGATAAGAAAGGGATGAACGGCACAACAACTAAAAAAATAGCTAAAAAAGCTGAAGTTAGTGAAGTTACTGTTTTTAGAAAGTTTAAATCTAAAGATAATCTTTTAAAAATAGCTAAGATTTATTATTCAGATTATTTCCTAGAGAAAATAAGTGATATTTTCACTAATTACGAAGATACAGATTTGGAATCATTATTAAAGAATACATGGTGGAAACTTGTAAATTTTTTAGATAATAATATGGACATTATTAAAATAGCTTTAGATGAGCTAATGTCCAGTCCTGAAGAAGAAAAAATGTTTTCAAAATTTTCAGATGAAGTTCTTAAAAATCTGACCAATATTTTCCAGGAACAGATTGATAAAGGAAAAATACGTAAAATCAATCCTTCAGCAGCAGCATTAACTGTGTTTAGTGTAATTGTTGAAGGAATAATATTCTGGAAATTCGAATCAAAAGTTTCCAATGATGATACTAATAAATATCTTGATGATTTTTTAGATATATTTATTAACGGTATAACCAACTAAAACGGTGGAACTAATGTCAATAGATAAAATATTTCATATAATGAAAAAGGATTCAAAAGCAATCTTTAAAAATCCTGCTGTTGTTATTACAATAATAGCAATTATTATTTTACCATCCTTATATGCACTTTTAAATATTGATGCATGCTGGGATCCTTATGGAAATACAGATAATTTGGATTTTGCAGTAGTAAACAATGATCAAAACGCAACATATAACAATGCTTCATATAACTTTGGAGATAAGGTAATTGATAAATTGGAAGACAATGATGATTTTGCATGGGATTTTGTAGACGAGGATGATGCCCGGGACGGGGTGGAAAATGGAACGTATTATGCTGCTATAATAATACCTGAGAATTTCTCCTCAAATTTATTATCAATCAATGATCAAAATCCAAAACAAGCAGAATTAACATATTTAATAAATGAAAAAACAAATCCTGTTGCTTCAAGAATGAGTAACAATGCAGTAAATCAGATACAAAGTAAAATAAATGATGAGGTTATTCAAACTGTAAACAGTGTAGCATTTAACCAATTATCAGTAATGGGTCAAACAACACCTCAATCAAGCTTATCACAATTATCTTATATGAATTCAAGTGGTGTAGATAACTATTTCTACTCCCCAACTGAAGTTACAAAAGAAAAAATAAATCCTGTAGATAATTACGGTTCAGAAGTATCTCCGTTTTACATAGTACTTTCAATATGGGTTGGTTGTGTAATTTCAATTGCATTGATTAAAGCAAGATACTTAGGTGAATCATTATACAAACCATTAGAACTTTATTTCGGTAGAATGGGATTATTTTTAGTAATAGGATTATTGCAATCAACAGTAACAATAATTGGTGCATTCTGGTTAGGAATTGAAGTCTCTAATCCTGGACTGTTCATAGGATGTGTTTATTTAATAACATTAGCATTTATGACATTTATTTATTCATTGCTGTCATTATTTGGTAATGGTGGTAAAGCATTAGCTATTATTATATTGGTACTTCAAATATCTACAACAAATGGTATTTATCCGGTATATGTAATGAATGACTTTTTCCAAGCATTAAGTCCATATTTACCTATGACTCATGCTATAGCTTTACTTAGAAATGCATTACTTGGTGTTTATTGGCCAACATTTTTCACTGGTGTTTATGCAATGATTGGAATGATTATTGGAACATTGATTGTAACAATTATTATTAAAGAAAAATTCGATAAAGTAGCTAATAAATTTGAACAAGCATTAAAAGACTCAGGATTATTCTAATTCCTGAGCTTTATTTTTTTTAAATCTTAAATTTTTATGTATGGTAACATCCTGCATTATAATCATATGGAACATATGCTCCCATATCATTTCCTTCATCATCCATACCTGGAATATAGTGCCATCCTTTAGCAGCTGCTTCTTCACGACTAACTCCTAAACAATCATAATCAGGTCCATATCCAGTTTTATACGAATATCCGTCTTCACTCATTATGTTTTCAGTTTTATCGCTGGAACTACTTTCACTATTACTTAATGATGTGGTTTGGTCAGATATTGTTAATGATTGTGTAGTTTCACTTTTGGAATATTTGTCGTTTCCGTTGTAAATGACTTTTACAGTGTATTGTCCGTCACTGATTCTGTTAAGTTGTAGCACGCCATTGCCCATTTCATCAGTTGTTACTTGTTGATTCTTTTCATTTTCAATTATTATATCTACTTTTTGATCAGATATGGGATTTCCATTTGAATCTTTTAGTGTAATTGAAATTGTGTCTCCATTTTTTAAAGTATCCTTGCTTATAATATTTATTTCACTGGATTCCTTTCCAAAATTAGTCATTAATGTTATTAGTGTTAAAAGTAGGATAACAACAATTATTAACAGTATGACGATAAGTTTCTTCTTATCTTTTTTCATTTCATTTCCTCAATTATTTTAGTATTAATATATTGTATTAAAGAGGTTATAAATTTAGTTGTAAAAAAAGTAAAAAATAAAGAAATTAATCTTTATTAAAATCTTTGATAGCTTCATCAACTATTTCTAAAACAGATTTGGATAAATCAGGATATTTGTAATTTATTGGAACTGGTATATTGTCACAGTATACCACATCTAAACCAGCTTTTATTGAGTCTTTAGTAGCTACATCAACAGCAGCTGCTTTAAGTTCAGTAAGCATTATATCTGCTTCATCCATGTGTTTTTCTATGTCTTTTTTCAAAAGAGGTCTGTTGGATAAGTGTGGGGTGGTTCCAACGATTTCACAGTTATAATTGGTTTCCAGATAGTCAACTAATTCATGTTCAATACTTTTTGGAGCAGTTGTAGCAAACAGCACTTTTTTACCGGAAATATCTGCTAACGGTTTTGGTCTAAATACAGTTGAGATTACTTTTGCTTTTGGATTTATTTCTTTTATAAAGTGTTCAATGTATTCTCTTTTTTCTTCATTGCACATTGGTTCTTCACACATTGTTAAAATAATTAAATCACCAAGACCAATTCTATAAGGTCCAAAATAATCTATAATATTGTTTAATGGTTGATTTGCACCGATAAGTACAATATTTTTATCTGTTTTAATTGGAGGAATTGCTGCTCCACTACCTTCAAATATAGCAAATTTAGAATCTACCTGATTAGCTAATTTCGCTCCTTTTTTCATATTGGTTAAAAAGACTTCACCTGCCATTCCACCTCCACAACGTCTGCAGCCTATTGTTAAGATTCTGCTCATTAAAGCATCTTCCCAGTGATCACTAGCTGCATGAACTCCTTTTTCAGACTGTTCCAATAAAAATTCAGGGGTTATTTCAAGCTGTTCTCCGTGAACTATTTCCGGTTCTTGAGGTCCGCCTCTTCCCATGGCTATTACACATGGTTCATATCCGTTTTTATCAATTAATCTGGATACAAATCCTGAAACTGCTGTTTTTCCTATTCTTTTTCCAGTTCCGATTATTTTTATTGAAGGTTTTTCCATTATTTCATATTGTGTAACTGGATCAAATTTAAAATCAGGACCCTGATAACTTACCCCTTGTGCAAGTGTTTTACAAGCTATTTTAAATCGTTTAGGATAATCCAGGATAGGTTCATCACTTAAATCCATCACAGCATCTACATCATATTTTTTAATCATTTCTACAATAATGTCATAGGGAATATCATCATTTTTTGCAAATTGCACTGGAACACCTAAAACTTCAGAATATGATTCTTCAGAGTCATCTCTTAATTTTTCAGTTCCTCCAATGAAAACAGCAGCTACTATGTCGATATGTTCTAAGTTATTTAAAACATCGATTGATTCTTGGGTGACAGGAAGGTAATGTTCTCCGTCAACTAAACAGAGCATTTTACTAGTACTTTTCATATTAATCACTTTGGATTTTTTTGATTAATTAGTATTATGGTAAGTAATAGTATTAAAAATATTTGAATTTAAAAAAAGAAGAAAATGGGATTTAATCCATTTTTATATCATTTTGAGACCTTTTAACAAGATCTGCTAAAGAGTTACATACATTGTCCGGTATTGAATTTTTATCTTTTTCGTTTATTACCTGTGCAATTATTTTACAGAGAACAAAAATAGCATGTTTGTGTTCTGCTTTTGTTTTATGGATGTGGTGAGGGCTTATTTTAAGGGATATGTATTCGCTACAATCGTTTTTTATTTGATCGTTTTCTGCTAAATATTTTAAAATATAAACTAAAAATTGATGTAATTGTATCATTTCATCTTTGTACATATGTATCTGACCTATTATCTATAATTATATAATTAATTAAGAGTTTAAGTAAATTATTTAAATGAAATAAATAATTAGTTTTTAATTATTTATATTATATTATCATTAATCTTATTTAAATATTGCATTGACTATAATAAGTTACATATTAACCTTTTATAAATGGCAGGTAAGTCTTCATCTAAAACATCCAATCCTTTTTGTGTTATTCCGTTTTTTGTTGCAACTTTGTTAATTAATTCATCAGGTGAGTAAATATCCTCATTTAATATGTATGTTGTACTGTTTAATGTTTCCGCAAGTATTTTAAACGTTTCTTCTTTTGACAGATTGCATCTCTCTTCAAGTTTGTTTGCAAAAAGGTCTAAACTAAGAGCTATAAATGCAGGCATACAGCTGGCAGCTATTGTAGCTATTTCCAAATCAAGAGTATTGTCAACAACTTTTATATGGCTGAATTTTGAAAATAGGTCTTCAACAAAATCTTTATTTTCCGCAGAAACATTTTCATCATGCATAATAATGGAAACACCTTTTTTGGGATTGTTTTTATCGTATGTTGATGATATTGTTGGAATGACACAGCTTAAACCGTTATCTTCAAATTTTAAATCTATTCCTGCACAGGTATGTATAATTTGAGTATCTTTATTTAGGTGTGGTTTTATTTGCTCTAAAACATTTATCAAATCGGAGGTTTTTACTGAAATTATTATTTTTTCGCAGTTTCTTGCAACTTCTGTATTATCATCTGTAACTGATATGTGGGGGTCAGTATCTTTCAGGTGATTTATTTTAGAAAGTGTTCTATTTGCAATGTAGAGTTTATTTAAATTATAAAAATCATGATTGATTATGTTTTGACTGATAAGCTCTCCAATATTTCCATATCCAATAATTCCGAGGTTCATATATTTCACATCTTAACATTAAATTCTTCAGTTTCAACAATTTTTGGCAGTTTTCCAACAGTTCCTACATTATCCTGAGAAATAATTAAAACTCCATCAAATAACTCTTTATAGTTTTCACTAGCTTCAAGAGCATTTGATACTTTATCTTCACTATTTTGTCCAACAACTTCATTAGCTATTCTGGTAGCCAGTCCGTCAGCTATTGATGCCTTTTTACTTAGTACTGTAACACTGTCTGATTGACCAAAGCTTATTGAGTGTCCAATTTTACCTGATGATGTGCAGATTCCAAGAGGTGTTTTTCTTGCTTTTAATTTAAATCCAATTTTATTTCCTAATATGGGGTTATTTGAGTAAATGCCACATACTGCTTGTTTACTGTTTATAATAGCTATGTCTCCTCCATTTTCAACAATAGAATATTCTGATTTTTTGGAAATTAAATAATCAAGAGACATTTCAGATATGCATCCTGCAACACAGGCCATAGGACCTACATCACAGTAACTGGAAGCAGTATACATTCTTTTTATTATTTCACTTAAATTCTCTTCACCAGGACTGACAGGTTCTAGAGATAATTGAAAATCTTTATTTTTAGCTATATGATGTTCCAGTTCTTTTCTTAGTTTTAATATGTAATTTTTCAGGTTACTGTTTTTTAAATCAGTTGTTAATCTGATATGGGTCTGATTTAAATCAATATGTTGGAATTCCATAATAGTATTTTATTTAATTATTTTCTTTTATAACTATTGTTAGTGAATAAGTTAAAAAGTATGTAAGTTAATATACTATTAAACTAATAAATAAAAATTATAACAGATGTGATATATTGAAATCTTTTAATTTTTTACTTAAAAAAAGAGAAGAAAAACCAAGAAAAAAAGGTATAACAATGGTTCTAGACAAAGGTTTAGGATTGGAAACTGCTGAAAGTTTAATGAATATCTCTGGAGATTATGTAGATTACTTAAAATTTGGATGGGGAACATCAATTGTACATGAACAGGATATAATCAAAGATAAGGTTGCTATGTATAAATCTCATAACATAACTCCATATACTGGCGGAACTCTTTTTGAATTAGCATATATGAATGATAAATTAGAAGAATTTTTTCAGGAAGCTCATGACTTAGGTTTTGAGGCTATTGAAGTATCTGACGGGTCAACAACAATATCTCATGATAAAAAATTAGAATGTATAGAATCAGCTAAAAAAGACGGTTTTGAAGTATTGTCTGAAGTGGGTAAAAAAGATCCTGGATTAGATAAGGAACTGTCTTTAGATGAAAGAATAGATTATATGCAAAATGAATTGGAATCTGGGTCATCATTAATCATTGTAGAAGCAAGAGAAGGTGGAAAAAACATTGGAATTTATGATAAATCAGGAAATGCAAAAGAAGATGAAATAGATTATATTTTAGATAATTTCGATGGAAATAAAATCCTTTGGGAAGCTCCAAACAAAGACCAGCAAGTATTTTTCATTTTAAAACTTGGAAATGATGTTAATTTAGGTAATGTGTCAACTGATGATATTACTTCCCTTGAAACCTTAAGAAGAGGTTTGAGAGGAGATACCGTAGGAAAAATTTAAACCGTAGGAAAGTTTAAAAGAAGGTATTTAATTTGAAAGAGAGAACAATTGACCAGATTAATAAAAAAATTGAAAATAATGAAGCCAACATATACACAGCAGAAGAGTTTAAAAAACTTATAAAAGAAGACAATGCTCCAGACTTTGAAGAAGTGGATGTAGTAACTACTGGAACATGTGGAGTTATGAGCGGTACTGCAGCTATCTTTAACTTTACAGTATCAAAGCCAGGAGTATTTATGAGGGCAAAAAACATTTATTTAAATGGTGTTCCTGCAAATATCGGCCCATGTCCTAATGAATGGTTAGGTTCTGTAGATTTAATTCTTCATGGAACTTCAAAATCACTAGAAGACCCATCATATGGTGGAGGATTCTTACTGAAAGATATTCTTGAAGGAAAAGATATTGATGTTAAAGTTGAAGCAATTAATGGAGATATTATAGAATCAACAACAAACATTGATGAAATTACAAGGGCACAAATGATTGGAACACGTATGGCGTTTAAGAATTACACTGCATTTGTAAATCCATCTGCTGAACCTGTTTCATCAATATTTTCAGCTATTCCTCTGGAAGGAAACTTGAAAGGATTGACATTTTCAGGATGTGGAGATTTAAATCCACTTCAAAATGATCCAAATAATTTAATAATTGGGAATGGAACTAGAGTATTATTAAATGGTGCTGAAGCTATTGTTTTAGGGCAAGGAACAAGAAGTTCACCTGAAAAACCAAATTTAATGGTTTCAGGAAATCTTAAAGATATGGAAGCAAATTATGTTGGAGGATTTAAAACAGGTGAAGGCGGAGAAGTTTATGATACACTGGCTATTCCAATTCCAGTTTTAAACGAAGAAATATACAATAATTTATTAATTAAAAATAGTGATATTCCGTTAACTGTAGCTGATATTAAAGGCCGTCATTTACCTTTAACACAAACTAACTATGGTGCAATGTGGGATAACCATGAGCTAAGACCAAAATATGTCTCAGATAACTGTAATTGTGATATTTGTACAGTTGAGGAAGTATGTCCGACAAATGCTTTTAAAAATAAAAAACTGGATTTATCTAAGTGTTTTGGTTGTGGAATGTGTGTACATTATTGTAAAAACAATAGCTTTACAATGGATGCGGGTAATGTTGATTTGGAAATAGAAGGCAAAAAACATAATGTTCCAATTATTTGCAGGCAGTCAGATGCCTTAAGAGCTAATAAATTATCTTTAAAATTGAAGAAAATGATTAAAAATCAGGAATTTAAATTATAATTGAGGTTATGAAATATGCATACTCAAAAAATCAATGAAACACCTCTTGATTTTGCTGAAGCTATAAAAGAAGATATTAAAAGTTCAAAAGATGAAGGTGTTTTAAAATGTGTTCAGTGTGGAATGTGTACCTCAACATGTCCTGCAGCACGTCATTCTAATTATAATCCTCGTGAAATAATGGAGAGAGTCTTTGAAGGAGATGAAACGCTTCTGGAAGATGAAGATTTATGGAAATGCTTTTATTGTTATACATGTCATAGCACATGTCCTGTTGGAAACAGTGTCTGTGAAGTTAATCAGATTATTAAGCAATTTGCCATATCAAAAGGAATTGCATATGAACAGTTATATGATTATTTAGGATTTGCAGATAGCTACTTTAATGCAGCTATTGGTGCAATCCCATCTAATTTTTATGAAGAAATCAGCGAAGATGTAGAAGGCTGGTGGGACTTTAGACAGCATTTAAATGAAATTAGAGATGAATTAGGTTTAGGTCCTGTTTCACCACCTCAGGAAGTTGTTGATGAAGTTTCTTTAATTTTAACTAACACAGGCTTTAAAGATAGAATGGATAAAATAAGAAAATCAAAGGAGGGTAATGATGAAACAGGTTCCTGATAAAAATATTCTTTTGTTTAAAAGTTGTCTTGTAAGTGTTGAATATCCTGGAATAGAATCATCTACCAAATTTGTTTTTGATAAAATTGGCATAGATTATGAGATTTCAGATAAACAAACCTGCTGTACAGGTCTTGGACATTACTCTGATGTTTTTGACCAGTTTACAACAACAGCTATTGGAGCACGTAACTTTAAAGTAGCCGGTAATTTAGATAGGCCAAATTTAGTAATGATGTGTGCAACATGCTATGCAATTAATAAAAAAGTAGCTAATATTTTAAATAAAAAAGATAATGTTAGAGATAAGGTAAATGACGTTTTTGATAAATCAGATTTGAAAAATCTAAAATATGAAAAGGGTGATGTTGATTCATCTAAAAATATTTTTCATGTAGTGGATATCTTATATAGCAAACGTGATGAAATCTCTAAAAATATTAAATATGACTTAAGTGATTATACAATAGCTACTCATCATGGCTGCCATTATTGTAAAGTTCATTATGATGATACAATAGGTGGAGTTAGGGATCCTAATATCATTGATGACATAATAGAAGCATGCGGATGTAAAACAATTGGATGGTATGATCATAAACGTCAAACCTGTGGAAGCGGATTTAGACAGAGATACTCCAATAAAGACATTTCTATGGAGGTAACTGAAGATAAATTGCACTCAATAAAAGATGACGGAGTGGAAATTTTAGTTCATTTATGTCCTAATTGTCATGTTCAGTTTGACAGATATCAGAACTTAATATCTGAAAAATGTGGTGAAGAATTTAATACTATTCATTTAAATATAGCTCAGTTTGTGGCTATTGCAATGGGTGGTGACTTTAATAAGGTTATAGGTGTAAAAGCACATACTGTACCAGTAGATTCAGTCATTAAGGATTTAAGGGAGGTTGACTAATGTCTGAAGATTTAAAAGTGGGAGTTTTCATCTGTGAATGCGGAGGAAATATTTCAGATACTGTAGATATTCAAAAAGTTAAAGATTCGCTAAATGTGGAAGTTGTAGAACAGTTTGTAAATTTATGTTCTTTAAATGGAAGAAAAATCATTAGGGATGCAATTTTTGAACATCATTTGGACCGTGTTGTAATTGCAGCATGTTCTCCAATAAGTCATGAAAAAACTTTTCAGGATTATGTTCAACCGTTAAATCCTTATTTGATGGACATGGCAAATATTCGTGAACAATGTTCATGGGTTCATAAAGATAATGATAAAGCAACTAAAAAAGCTATAACTCTTATTAATGCTTCTATAGAAAAAGTAAAAAAATCAGATGCCGTTAATCCGATTTACTGTCAAACACCAAGTGAAGTAGCAGTGATTGGTGGTGGAATAGCGGGTATGAATGCAGCTTTATCACTGGCTAAACAGGGAACAAAAGTAACTATTATAGAGCAGTCTCCATCTATCGGAGGACACATGGCTAAAATAGGAAAAGTTTTCTCTCCTGTAAAAATAGCTGAAGAATGTGGAATGTGTCTGTTAAATCCTATATTGAATGAAGTTGTTTGGAATGAAAATATTGAGATTATAACAAATGCAAAGGTCGTTGAAGCAGAAAGAAGAGCAGGAACTTATAATCTGATTGTTGAGAAATCTCCAAGATATGTAGATACAGAAAAATGTATAGCATGCGGAAACTGTGCGGAAGTTTGTGAAGTGGAAGTTCCCGATGATTGGAATGACGGATTATCTAATAGAAAAGCTATTTATCGTCCTTTTGGACAGTCCTATCCTGAAGCATATGTTGTAGATATGGAACATTGTGACAGATGTGGAGATTGTAAAAGACAATGCAGTATGAATGCTATTCGTTTTAAAGTAAAACCTGAAAAGATTCCTGTTTCTGTAGGTTCTATTATTATAGCTACTGGACACAAACTCTTTGATCCGGACTTAAGACCAGAATATGGATATTCAAGATACGACGATGTTATAACTCAAAGTGAATTAGGCCGTATTACAGGAGTAAACGGTCCGACTAAAGGTAAATTAGTAAAATCAAATGGGGAGGTTCCAAAAAGAGTGGTCATGATACAGTGTGTTGGATCCAGAGATGAAAAACCGGACGGACATTTGTATTGTTCCAAAGTATGCTGCAGTGTTGCTTTGAAAAATGCAAATATTATAAAACACAAACATCCTGAAACAGATGTTGTTATCTGTTATACAGATATGAGAACTCCAAGTATGTATGAAAAGTATTATAAACATACTCAGGCCAATGGAGTAAGATTCATACGTGGAAGACCTGGAGAAGTTGTTAAAAGAAATGGTAACTTTATTGTTCGTGTTGAAGACACTCTCAAAAGGGAATTTTCAGAAATTGAAGCAGATATGGTTGTATTATCTACAGCTATGGAACCTTCTGAAGGTACTAAGGAGATTGCAAAAATCCTGAATGTCGGAACTACTGAAGATGAATTCATTAAAGAGGCACATCCAAAAATCAAACCTGTAACAACTGATATTCAGGGAACTTTTGTTTGTGGAACTGCACAGGACCCAAAAGATATTACAGAATCAATTATGCAAGCTACTGCAGCTGCATCTAAAGTAGCTGAATATAACTATGGTGGAATAGAAATTGAACCCTTCATTGCAGAAATTGACGAAGAAAAATGTATTGTTTGCGGTGAATGTGTTGAACGCTGTAAATTCAAATCAATGAGCATTCAGGATGATAAAATCTACATTGACCCAATGAGCTGTACTGGATGTGGAAAATGTTTAGTCGGATGTAAGCAGTTTGCGATTACAGTTAATGGTAATATTGATGAAAAGATAAAAGCTACAATTGATGGGGTATTAGCTAAAAAAGCACCTGGAGAACGTATGATTTTAGTTTTCCTTGATAATATAGGTTATACTGCAGCAGATAATATTGGAGTTAACAGGTTATCCTATCCTGAATCTATTCATATTATTAAAGTACTTTCTGTAAACCGTGTAAGGCCTCGTCATATTAAGCATGCTCTTGAAAATGGAGCTGACGGAATATTTATTGGCGAATTCCCAGGAGATTTAATGTATGATGAAGTTGAAAGGAAAATAGAAAAAGTCAAAGAAAGAATTAGTGAAGTTAATCAAAATCCGGATAGAATAACATTCTCAAAAGTTTATATTCCATATTATTCAGGATTGGCGAATAAGTTAAATGATTTTGATAAGAAAATTAAGGAATTAAATGAGTCTGAATAGATTCATTTAATTTATATACTTTTCATAAACCTTTTTTTAATTTCTATTGGTGTTAAATCGATAATTGGTGCTGATGAATTTCCAGGTTCTGTATTGAAGCAGATAAAGTTACATTCATTGTTGTTTATTATTTCTTTTAAGTCTATTTCTTCATAATTGTAACAGTTTTTGATACCAACACTTTTAGCCATTTCTTTTAGGTCTAAATGTTTTGCATAAGTTTCCTGATTTCCTGTTGAACCATATGCTTCATTATTAATAACAATCCATGTTAAATTACACGGATTTTGAGCAAAAATAGTAATTACTGATCCTAAATTCATTAAAAATGATCCGTCACCGTCTATAATAACAATCTTTTTATTAGGTTTAGCCAGTGCAAGACCGAGACCTATTGAGGAAACAAGTCCCATAGAACCAATCATGTAAAAGTTTTCATTTCTATCATCTATGTCGTATAATTCTCTTGAAGGAAATCCGATATTGCATAATACTAATTCATTATCGATTGCACCCATTATTTTTGCAATTGCATTTCTTCTTTTCATCAAATCACCAATATTTAATTTCTAATAATACAGATACAGGTTTGCCTTCTTCAATAGACAATTTCCATGCATTTTTAACATCTTCATATGCTGTTTCAGGATTGGTTGGTTCAAAGAAATGGAAATCCATAGCATTTAATAATCTTGGTGTGGATTCTCCCATTGGTATTTGTCCACAGATAGTTTCACCTTCAGTTCCTCTATGGCTAATGATTATTACTAATGGAAATTTATATAACTCTGTTAATGATTTAAGTGCATTAATAGAGTTTCCAAGTCCTGAATTTTGCATTAATATGGCAGGTTTGCGACCGCCCATATATGCTCCTGCACAAATGCCTATTCCTTCTTCTTCTCTTGTAACTGGAACATGCATGATTTCTTCATCTTCATCAACCATTTCCAATAGTTTACTTAAGTTAACACAAGGAACACTAACAACAAAATCAATTTCAGCATCTTTTAATCCGTTATAAATAGCTTCAGTACTATTCATATTCATCCTCTTTATAGTTTTTAATATGTAATGTTGTATTGTTCAATTATATAATTATTTTGGATAAAATATTGAATGAACTTACTATATTTTTATTATGTTTAATTTTCATATGGAAAGATATTTATTTAATTAAGTTATTATATTATTTTATGTTTGATAAACTATCTATATCTTCTAAAACAGAAAAGATTTTAACTAATTCTCTTGATGAACCAATTTCTGTTGAAGATGCAAACTATTTAATAAATATTAAAGGGTCTGACTTGTATCCTTTACTTGCAACTGCTGATTATCTCAGGCAAGAAATTGTTGGAAACAACGTTACATTTATTAATAATTGTAATATTAACTTCACAAATATCTGTACTGTAAGATGTGGTTTCTGTGCATTTGGTAAAGATGCAGATGACCCTGATGCCTATATTTTAGATGATGAAGCTATATTAAAAAAGGCTCAGGGTGCTGTTGACAAAGGAGCACATGAGTTTTGTGTCATGGGAGGAGTTTTACCTGATGCAGATGTTGAATATTATGAACATTTGCTTCAATTATTAAAAGGGGAATTTCCGAATACTTTAATTCATGGTTTTTCACCAACTATGATTAAAGATGCAAGTGTTGTATCAGGCATAAGTGTTGCAGAAGCATTTGAAAGGCTTAAAAGTGCAGGTTTGGATACATTACCTGGAACTGCTGCAGAAATCTTAACTGACAGATCCAGAGAATTGATTTGTCCTGAAAAGGTAACAACACAGGAATGGATTGATATTGTAAAAACAGCTCATGAAGTTGGAATTTCAGGTTCAGCTACAATTATGTATGGGCATGTAGAAACTCCTGAAGAACGTGTAGAACATATTGACATTATCAGAAAGATTCAACAGGAAACTCATGGTTTTACAGAATTTATTCCAATGACATTTATGCATGAGTACTCTCCAATCTTTTTAGAAGGTCAGCAAAACTTAGGAGCTACAGGTACTGAAGATTTAAAATTATATGCAGTAGCTAGATTAATGCTTAAAGATTTAATTCCAAATATTCAGGTATCCTGGGTAAAAATGGGTTTCAGATTTGCACAGGTATCTTTAACAGCTGGAGCAAATGATTTAGGTGGAACTTTAGGGGGAGATGAATTGTCTGAAGCTTCTGGAGCGCCAGATGGAGTTGAAGCATCTATTGATACTTTAAGTAATATGGTTAAGGATTTAGGTAGGAATCCTATCGAGAGAAATTCAAAATACACAGAATTTTATCCAATTGAATCTAAAAGTTCTGATGTGAAAATAGTATCAAAATAAAGTTTTAAAAGGGATAACATGAATATGACAGATATAGGATTATTGGTTTTAGTATATATTTATGTTATCATAATTTTTGTTATTTCAGAGAAGTTTTTAAAAGATAAACCTTCATTTTCCCGCCGTTTTGTTCATATTATGGTAGGAAATTGCATTTTCGTAATGCCTTTTTTCAATGACCCTTATACGTTGGTATGGTTTTTAACACTTCCGATTACAATAGCTGCATTTTTATTGACTAAATATTCTCCAATTAAAATTAAAAGCGGAGTTACAGATGCAGGTCATGATTTAGGTTTAGTTTACTATGCAGGAATATGGACATTTTTAATATTTTTACTTCCTGATAAATTATGGATAGTAGGAGTAGCTATTGGAGCTATGGTTTATGGAGACGGTTTTGCATCTTTAATAGGTCAAAAATATGGAAAACATCATTTTAACTTAACAGGTGATGTAAAATCTGTGGAAGGCTCAATTACCATGTTTATAATGGTTTGTATAATGTGCAGTGCTGTATTTTTAGTTTATGGTGCAATTGGCTATAACATTCCAAATTATAATTTTGCATTTGTGGTATTCATAAGTTTAATAGCTACCGTTTGTGAAGCTGTTACTCCAAAAGGTTTGGATAATTTAAGTGTTTCATCTGTTAGTGCTGTTTTATATTATATTTTAATGGTGTGATTTATGGACAAATTCATAGTTATAGACGGTTTGGACGGTGCCGGAAAAGACACACAGGTTAAATTGCTGGCTGAAATGTATGAAAAACAGGGAAAAAATGTTGTTGTACGTTCTCACCCATGTAAGGATAATAAATATGGTATAAAATCAAAGGAAGCACTTTTAAAAACTGGTAAAATTAATCATTTAAAAGCTACAGTTTATTTTGGATTAGATGCAATCAGATCTCTTCGCAAATATTATTATAATGATAATATTGATGTTTTAATCTTTTCAAGATATATTATGGCAGTTGTTTATCTTCCAAATGTTATTAATGTAATTATTTATAAATTTGTTTCATTTATTCTTCCAACATCAGAGTATATGTTTTTCCTGGATGTAAGTCCTGAAGAATCTTTAAAAAGAATTGATAATCGTAGTGAAGATACTGAAATGTTTGAAAATATGGAAGAACTTAAAAAAGCCAGATTTAAGTCAAAAAAAGTTACTTATGAATGGAATATTATAAATGCAGACAATAGTGTAGCTGAAGTTAATAATGAAATAAAAGAAAAACTATAATACTTCTTTTATTCCTTCAATGGTGTGAATCATTATAGAATTAAGGTTTTCCAAGTTAATTGAACTGATAGGAATATTTTGATTGTCTTCATTCATAAATAAAAGCTCTTTATCCATAAATATAATCCAATTTACTTTATGAAGTACCACTCCATTGATTATTAATTCGCTGTATTGTGGTATAAAACTATTTTCATTTATTTCCTTAAAATAAGGATTTTTACGAAAGATATCTTTTAATACTTTATCCATAAAACTTATTCTCCTCTTTCTTCAACAAATTTAGGAACAGCATCTTGCAGTGGGTCAAATGTTTCCCTATTTTTAACTTCCATACATTTCATACTTACTTTAGAATGAAGTGATGATGGGAGCCTTAATATTCTTTTTAAATCAATAGATACTTTAGCATCAATTGTAGATAAATTAACTCTTGCCATAGCTTCTGTTAAATTTTTATATCTTCTAGGGCCGATATCTCTTTTAAAATATCCCCAGTTATCATTATCTAAATGATGTCTGTATTTTATAATGTCTTTCATTAGTTTGGGATTGATTTCATCTAATTCCTCATTACCTACTAAATGCTGAATATTATATTTTAATTTATCAGTAAAAATTTTTGAGTATCCGATAGGAATGCTGAAATGTTCAAAATTAAAGCTTTTATTGGATATGTCAGGATTAAAAAAGTTGGATTTAGGAACTTCTGCACCGGCTGCATATTTTAAAACTTCTGATCGTAATTCGCTTCCGGAAGTCATCATTTCTTCATCAAGAATTCTAATATGATATCCTCTTCCGGAGTAAACTAAATGAATATTATTTAAACCTAAATCGTCTTGAAGTGTATCAATTAATGAATTGACAATTTCTAAAGCCTGTCCCAAACAGACTTCACAAACACCGTCACACTGACAGGTTCTGATTGGAATATCTTTAGCATCAACATCAAAAATATATTCTGCTTTCTGCCAGTCTTCCCGTCTTCTTGGATTATTATAGAAAGCTACAGAGATATAAGCTGCAAAGGGAGCTTTATATCTTAAAAATTTCTTTAAAGACTCTCTTCCTCTAAATACTTTATATCTATCATTAGGTCCTTTTCCATTATGGTCAAAACCAAACTCTCTTTTCTTTAAATCTTTAAGAATAAAGTCAGGCAAGTCTTTAGTGGACCATTCCTCACGGTAATACTGCCTTCTTTCTTTAAGTGTAGCTTTAGAAAACATAATAATCAGATATATTATGATTATTATTTTAAAGTATTTAATAATAGTTATGGTGTGCAAATGCACAGTATTATATAATAAATTTAACTATAATTCATATTATGAGTGATGAAGTAAGAGAAGTAATTGGTGTTGAACATTTAAAAACAGTTTTATCCACTTTAACCCCTGAAGATATTGTTAAACATGCTTATAAAGAATGGTATCCTTGCCAAAGAACAGGGCATACTATTTTAAACCTTGAAAATGGAAAAATATATGGTTTGGGGATAGAATTAAATCAGTTGCCTCTTGTTGATACTGTTTATATAGAACTGTATTCTATTGATTGGGAAGAAGATCCCATTGAAGTTGAAGAGTTGTTTTCACCTCAGGAGTATGAAGAATACCTAGAATTTAAAGATGATGAAGTTTGTGAATACACTCCGGATATTGTTTCTGATTTTTGTCAAAAAAAGGGTATTGATGAAAATGAACGTAAAATTGGTCTTTTAGCTTATAAATTTGAAAAAAATGAACAGAGCAACTACAATCAATGGGAATCAAAAATTTTAAATAAATATTATGATGTTATTATGGATGATTATAATCCGTTTAAACAGATGGATAATGATTTTTAATCTTTTTTATTATCAATTTGATATTTTTTACGCCCATAACATGATAGGGGATTATTAATTCCTTTACATGAGCTGTCAGGTTTACATAACTGAGGTAAATGAATTTTAATTTTTTCACAGCTCATTGGAGTGTACCATTTGGTTTCCCCTTCATGACTGATGTCAACTTCACTGTGCATACCAAAGCCTAATTTTGATATGATGTTGATTTTTTCTTGAGGCTGATCATCAAATAACGGTGGTGAACAGTTATCTGCAGCTTCATAAATCAATGGCAATATTTCATTTTCTGTTATTGATAAATCAGGATCAATATCAGATACTTTAATGCTTTCATCACTTGCAAATATTCTTGGATATAATCTGGCATATGATGCAAAGGAAGTTAATAATAATACAATAGCATCATTACGTCCGCCAGAGGAAACTCCTTCAATAGTATTTCTGATACATGGGGGAAATGCTTCTCTAAGTAATTTTCCACCTTTAACAGTACCGTAAATACCGCCGCTGCCTGCATAGAAAGTGTTGTATTTGCTGATTTCTTCTGGAATAAATTCTTTTAATTCCTCTCCGATTTCAGTAATGGCTGGATGGAGTTCAATTCTGGAAGACATTTCTTTGATTCTTTTGATGTATTCCTCTGTTTTTTGCATAATAAGTCTGGAGAGAATTAATTCCTTAATATTATTTCCAACTAGTATATTATACATCCTGTCGGGGTTTCTATCAGTAAATTCATCAGAATATTCCTCTAAAAATTCATCTTCTTCTAGAATAATATTTCCATGATTAATTAGTAAATCAGTTAAGGATAATCTTTTAGAAGCTATTACATCTTTTAGGGCTTTCCATTGAATTGATCCGTCAGTTTTGATATCTCTTAAGATGTCATCGATGATTTCACTTCTGCTTCCTGGAGGAATTTTAGCAAGTCTTTCTTCAATTATTTTTCCTTGAGATTCAATAAAAAGTCTGGTTTCTCTTGAAGTTACATTAAACTGAATAGCTATAGCCTGACATAATATATGGAATGTTACAACATCCTGTCTGTATAAATTACTATTTGTTAAGTACTCAAATTCACTTTGAGCATAATTTTTATTGTTTTTTTTCTCAATTGCCCATTGTATTCTTTTTATAGCTAAATCTTTATATGATTTAGGAATTAAGGAATCGTCGGATATTTTCTGATTTGCAGTATGTATTATTTCATTTACGAGTGTTTCGTCTTCATCAAAGAGTTTATTTAAGTCTCCGTACTCTTTAACAATTTGTCTTCCTTCACTGGACAATGGATTAATAAATGAAACTTCAACCATGTTTTTTATATTTTATTTCATGTTTTAAAAAATTATCTTATTTTTAAGGTCATTATTGCTTTTTTAATAGAAAATTGTTAATATTACTGATTATTAAAATAATAATTAAGATTTTTAAGGGTAGTATATATGGTATGTAGAGGTAATTTAACATTTCAGTCATTTGAATGTGAATATGATGAAGTTTATGAGGCTTATGATGTTGATGGCGACATTAAAAATGATGTTCAGATTTTAGCTGATTATTATACTTATTCTGGTTATTATACTTTTTTAAATAGCTCTTTTTGGAAAAGTCTGTTTGATTGTATTTATTGGGAGGATATAACTGGCAGGGAATTTTCCAAAACTGATTTTGAAAACCTTTATTCTAGATTTTATGAAGATATGATTCCATTCTCATGTAATATTAAAGATATTCAGGAAAGAATTGATATTTTTTCTCAAATAATAACTGTTCAAGCAAATCTTAATGAGCATGCTTTGTTTAATATGGTGAATGTAAAGGAATTAAGTTTATTTGAAGATTTTATGGAAGTTTTTTTCAATAAACAAAATAAAAAAGTCAGAAAATCTTTTCTCCATTCTCACGGTTTTAAATATCTTGATGAATATTATAATGAAGGAAGACGCTATGATTATTTTACCATGTTCAAGAAATATTTTGGTGATAAATTTTCTAAATTCATTGATGATGAACTGGAAAAATATGGAATTAATGAAAAGTTTTCTGCAATGAATGTAGTAAACTCAATTTTTTCCAAAATTTCCAAAGATCAACTATTGTCAATTATTAACAGATTAAATTTAAATAAGGAAAGTTTTAACTCTTTTAACCCATATTTAGCTTTCAATGGCCATGATATGATTTTTGTTTTCATGTGGGATGAATCTAAAAAACACTTTGATGATTTGGAAGTACTTTGGATTGATTTTTTATTAAATTCAGGTTTTGATGTTGAAATTTTTGCTTTTAACAAATCCAATAACTCATTGTCCAGATTTGTAAATAAATTTAAAGAAAATAAAATTAAATTGGAGTTATTTAATCTGGATGAAAATGGACAGGAGAACTTTAAATTAGAAAAATCAGATAAATTAATGATTGATGATTTCAGACAACTGAAAAATGAAATAAACAATTTAAATAATGAAAATATAGTAATTAAACTTGATGAAGAAGAAGTAATCTTTGAAGATATTTATGATGTATTTTTATGTACTTCAGAAAAAGAAAATAAAGGATTATCTAAAGATTACTGCTGCAGATATGGGGATTCAAATCCCAGCAAATTTCCATGTAAGTATGTTGAGGAATATTTCAGTTCTATTTTTAATGTAACTGACGGATTTGGCCATATTACTGATGATGGAATATGGAAATTCGATAAAGATAAAGTTAGGGGTAAGCTTAAGGATTTATCCAAAACAATGAAAATATGTCCGTTTTTTGATTATATGTCAAATAAAAAATCTTTAACCAAGTATCTTAAAAACATCAATCCTAAAACTATGCATCAGTGGTGTTTTGTAGATGATTATGGTCATTCATGGTACTTTTTAAGGAAAGTCTGGTTTAGTGATGAAGCTGATTTGGATTTTCCAGGATTTTCTAAAATGGCAGGTGTTAAAAAAACAGATGAAAATGTTAAATCTAAAGCTGTAGCTATTTTAGATGATAAACTTAAAAAACAGAAAAAAAGTATGAAAAAGGATGATACTGAACAGATGAGGTTTGATTTTTAATTTTTAAATTGAAAATATTATTTTTCATTTTTTAAAAAGTTTATATTTGATTTAACATTTCTGTTTAAAAAAATTAATAATTTACAGTGAGTATAATGACACATAGGGGAAATATTACAGTTAAATCTGTAGAATATGAGTATGATGAAATTTTTGAAGCATATAATGTTGGAGATGATATCAAAACTTCTGATAAAATTTTAAGAGATTATTATATCTCTTCTGATTATTTTGTATTTTTAGATTCTTTTTTCTGGAGGGAATTATTTAAATATCTTTTTTTGGAGGATATAGTTGGGGAAGAACCAAATGAAGAATATTTTGATTTGGTGTCATTTTTTTCAGATGATTTTGATTTGCCTTTTTCTTTTAATAAAGCTAAAATAAAAGATAGGTTTTTAGATGTTTTAGAGATAATTGATGATGAATATGATTATAGTAATCAGAGTTTATTCAATCTTTTGAATTTGTTTCATTTAAATATGTTTGATGATTTTTTAAAGGTTTTTTTAGATAAACAAGATGAAAAAGTTAAAGAATCATTTTTAGAAGAATGTGAATTTGATAGGAATTTATTCGATTTCAATAAATATCTTTGTTTAGATATTTTTGTAGAATACTTTGATGAAGATTTTATTAAATTTATGACTGTAGAATTGGAAAAGCATGGAATTATTAAAGAATTTTTTGAAATAAATATTCTTTTATTTATCTTTGCTGAATTGTCTTCAAAACAAACATGTTCCATATTGCACAGATTAAATTCAAACAATGAATGTTTTGATTCATTTAGACCATATTTAGCGTATAATGGTGAAGAAATTCTTTTTGTTTTTAAATGGCCGGAATTTAATAAATGGAATAATGAAGAAAGGTTATGGATTGATTTTTTATTATCCATGGGCTGTAATGTAGAAATATTTGCTTTTAATCAGCCAAATACAATTTTATCAAGATTTATAAATAAATTTAAGGAAAATACTATAAAATTAGAATTATTTGATTTTGATGATGAAGTATTGGACGACCAGGAATTTCCTAAATTTAAAAAAGTGGACAAATTCACCATTGATGATTTTAATCAGTTAAAAGATGAAATGGAGATATTAAGCCAGGAAGATAATGAAAACTTATTAATTAAAGTTAATGGTGAAGAAGTAAACTTTGAAGATATTTATGATGTATTTTTATGTACTTTAGAAAAAGAAGAAAACTGTTTGTCAAAAGATTACTGTTGTAATTATGAAAATTTCAAATCAACTGATTTTCCATGCAGATATGTAATGGAAGAATTTAATTGTGCATTTACTTGTGAAGATAATTTTGGTCAAATTACGAATAAGGGGATATGGGAATTCAATAAAGATGCTCTTGAAAATAAATTTTATGAATTAGCTAAAACAATGAGAATATGTCCATTTTTTGATTATATGGAGAATAAAAAAGCTTTAACTAAAAATTCTAGAAATGTTAATCCAAAAACTTACAGAAAATGGTGTTTTATAGATGAAGATGGTCATTTCTGGTACTTTTTTAGGAAAATGTGGTTTAATGAAGAGGCTAATATAAAATTTCCAGGGTTTTCTAAAATGGTCGGTGTTAAAAAAACAGATTATGAACTTAGATCTAAAGCAGTAGCTATTATGGATGAAAATATTGATAAAATAAAAAAAGGAAAAATTATTGAGTTTAAGAGTACTCAAAAATCATTATTTGATTTTTAATTCTTAAATTGAAAGCTGTTAGCTATTTGTACAGTATCTTCCACTTCAGGAGTTACAATTTGAATTTGCAGGTTTTTATCATTATTGTCAATTATTGCAATAAATCGTGGTTCTCCGACATATTCTCCCACATTAGCTGTTGAATTGTATATTAATACATTATCAATAACTGATGATGGATATGTTTTAATTTCATTATTAGCTAAACTTAATCCGTAATTATAATAATAGCTTCCCTGAGAAAGATTGAATACCTTTACAGTATATCTTCCATTATCTGCTATATATTCTTTAAAAGGGCCGTCAGTCTGGTTTAAAGTGAAATTCAATTCATTACTGCAATTAAAAGTTCCCACTCCAACATCCACTACTTTTACAGGTTCTGTAGTGAACATTGAATAACAAATAACACCAATTATAGCTATAATTATTATAATTAAAGCTATTATGATTATATTTTTCTTATCTGTTATGGGTTTCTTTTTCAATTTATATGAGCAATGTTTACAGTATTCATCATCTGAATCTACTTCATTGCCACATTTAGGACATTTAATCATTTTTTAACCTCTTTACAGATTCTTTCTTTATAAATATTATAATGTATGTCTTAATTTAATTAAATAGTTTCTTTATTCTTTTAAAAAAGTTAACTTAACCTAGTACTTTATTTTTCATAAGTAACAATAATTTAAACTTAATTACATAATTTTGCTTAATTTTATCTTATTTTTAATCTCAACTTATTTTAAAACATTTATAAATTGACTTTGTATATATTAATTTTATATTATATGAATGACAAAATTATTAATGCTTAAAAAAGTTAGGAGAAAAGATTAATGTCTAAAATTTTTATTTCATGTGCGCTTCCTTATGCAAATGGACCCTGTCATTTAGGTCATATTCGTTCTACTTACTTGCCTGCTGATATTTATGCAAGATATAATCGTATGATTGATAATGATGTTCTATTAGTTTGTGCTACTGATGAACACGGTACTCCAATTGCTGTTAAAGCTGATAACGAAAACAAAAAACCGATTGAAATTGCTAAAAGATATCATGATATGATTGTTCGTGATGTAGAGTCAATGAATATTTCCCTAGATAACTTTACAAGAACTACTGATGATTTACATTATGAAATTGCTCAGAATTTCTTTTTAGAATTATATAATAAGGGGTTAATTTATAAAAAGGATATTCAGCAGCTGTACTGTGAAAAGTGTAATAAGTTTTTGCCTGACCGTTATGTTGAAGGTATATGTCCTGTTTGCGGATCTGAAGCACGTGGTGATCACTGTGAAAAATGCGGAAGGGCTTTGGAACCTACTGAACTTGATGAACCTAGATGTTTAACCTGCGGTTCCACTCCAGTTATTAAGGATACTTACCAATATTTCTTTAAGTTAAGCGAGTTTGAAGATGATTTGAAAGATTATATTAACAATAATGAAAATCTTCCGGCTAATGTTAGAAATTATGCCAGAAACTGGCTTAAAGAAGGATTAAATGACTGGGTTTTAACAAGAGATATGGATTGGGGAATACATATACCTCTTGATGAAGCTAAAGGCAAAGTACTTTATGTTTGGGTTGAAGCATTTTTAGGTTATATCTCATCAGCTGCACAATGGTCAAGGGAAACTGGCATTAAATGGGAAGATTATTGGAATGATACTGTAATCCATTTCATTGGTAAGGATATTATTTATCATCATTCAATCTTTTGGCCGGGACTTCTTAAGGCATATGGCTGTAAATTGCCGGATAACATATATGCTGGAGAATTTTTATCTTTGGAAGGGGAAAAAATGTCTACCAGTAAAAATTGGGTTGTTTGGATAGCAGATTTTGTTGATAAATTTGACCCTGATTTACTTAGATATTACTTAACTATAAATGCACCTTTAAACAAAGATACTGATTTCTCATGGGATGATTTCCAGAGAAGAAATAATGATGAATTGGCAGATGTTATTGGTAACTTTTTACATAGAACCTTTACATTTACTCATAAATTCTTTGACGGCGAAATACCTGAATATAAAAATCCCTCTGCAGAAGATATTAAATTCAAAGAAACTATTGAAAAACTTCCAGATACTGTCGGAGAGTATATTTCAGATTTTGAATTTAGAGACGGATTGCTTGAGATTTATAGGGTAGCTAAAATAGGTAATAAATATTTCAATGATCAGGAACCATGGAAAGCTGTTAAAGAAGACATGCAAAAAGCAGCTAACTGTTTATATTTATCAAATCAACTGGCTAAAACATTAGCTTATGTACTTAAACCTTATATTCCAAATAAAGCTGATGCTATAGCTAAAATTATTAATCTGTCTACTCCTGATGAGTGGAAAGATGCAAAAGTCCCATTAGCTGAAGGACACAAAATAAATAAAGCTAAACCGTTATTTACAAAAATTGAAGATGATGTAATTAACAAACAAAAAGAAGAATTGCAGAAAAACTTAAAAGAAAGTGAGGATGAAAATATGAGTGATTTAATTAGTATTGATGATTTTGACAAAGTAGTTATTAAAATTGGACAGGTAAAAGAAGCTGAAAAAATAGAAAAATCTGATAAATTATTAAAATTACAGGTAGATATTGGAGATGAAACAAGACAAATTGTAGCAGGTCTTGCAAAACAGTATGCTCCTGAAGAATTAATTGACAGAAAAGTGGCTGTTGTTGTTAACTTACAACCTGCAAAATTATTCGGAACCTTATCTGAAGGAATGATTCTTGCAACTGGAGAAAGTGCAGCATTATTGTCTCCAGATGAATGTGAAGTCGGTGAAAGAATACAATAATCTTAATTTAATTCAGTGATTTTAATGGAAGAATCTGCTCTAGTTGCAAAGGCTGAAAAATATCTCAAAGAGATTTCAAATGACCGTATTAGTTTGAATAATATTGAAGAGTTTGAAAATTTCAAAAGATTATACTATAAACTAGATGACAGATTAAACAATCTACAGGAATTAAAAGAAAGTATGGATGCACAAGGATACACCACTCCTTTTACATCCTTAAATAAATATGGTACAAAAGCAATAGCTGAAGTTTCACTTGAGGAAATGAGTGAAAATAGTAGACATAATCAGATGTTTAGAATGAAAGCTAATGCTAAAAAAAATGTTCTAGACAGAGTAAAATCAGCTATTGATGCTCATAAAATTGCAATTGGACATTTGGAACAATGCGGTTATCTTAAATGTGATTCATGTTATAAGAAATATTCTCTAAGCGAGTTCAGACTTAAAGGTGAAAAATGCAGCTGCAGTCATGAAAATTTCTCTTTTAAAATAAACAGGGATGCAACCTACAGGTTGGAAATTATTCCATATTTGCCTTTGTCTGGCAATTATTTAGTGTTAATGAGTGAATTATCCGGTTATGGAAGAAATTCATTTAAAAAAGTATTAAATATTCTTAAACAGGAACGTAAAGGTCTTGTAAAAACTATTTCTTTAGTTATCCGTTTTAGAGATGAAAATGGACGTTGGATTCGTAAGAACGTAACTCTGGATTCAGAATATATCAATAATTATGAAGAGGAAGTTAGGAACAGATACGGAAAAGACGTCAGAATTGAAGTTTTAAGATTTCACAGAACCAAACCAGCTATTATTGACGATAAATATGTCAGAAATGCACTGGCTATCAGTTATGTTAAATATAGTGAAGACATTATTTCCAGCATTAAAGACTCTATTTTAAAAAGGAAACTGTCTGATTTTAAAAGAATTAACAAATATGATGCCATTCGATATAAATATGAAAATGAAATTCCAGGGTTTATTGAAGAATATGATATTGGAGAGTTAGAATCCTGGAGACAGTCAAAGATTACAGAAGAATTTGAAAAGCTTCATTTCATTGATGAATTTGGCAATTACAACCGTTCTTTAAAAAGAGATTTAAAAATAAGGGAAAATATTGAAAAAACCATATTTGAAAATATGGCTCCTACTTTAATGATGTGGGATATTTTCAGATATTACTTAACAACATCACACAATAACCGTAAGATTAGCAATGGTCCATTTCCATATATTAGAGCAGAACTTGACCGTCAACAACGTAAAGTGTTCCAGACTACTTTTAAAAAGGTTATCAAGGTTTTAAATGAGTTTACAGACTTGAAAATAATTTCAATTCCTGATATGGATCTTATTTTATATGAAAAATTCAAGTTTGAAAAACAGTCCAAAAACTCAAATATTTTATTTAACTATCCTGCTTTAGGTGCTGGTTTAATACATGAACATGGTAATATAGAAATAGAAACTATTGGAAATGTATTAAATATTAATGATTCTAAAATTAAAAAGGAACTTAAAAATATTAATCATATCAGAAAACCAAAAAGTGCAAAATCCAAGAAATTTTTAGATTTAATTAAGAAGTGATGTTTATGGATGAGGATGTTACTTCTGTACATATAACAAAAGGATTAACTTCTTCAACTATTTTGGATTTAATTGAAGAATATCCCAATCTGGAAGAGATTACCTGTTGTCCCAGTATTTTTAATAGGATTTCCAAGAATTATATTGATGCTTTGGACCAGCTTGATATTACTGTTTCTAAAAAGTATAACTGGGGAGCTAAACCTAAATACTCATCATTGGAAAAAGATGTATTGGATTTAGCTAAAAAAGGTAAAAAGGCAAAGGAGATTGCAGGTTTATTGAATATTTCTCAAAATAAAGTTTATTATCTCCTTAGAAAAAATAAACAGGGAATTAAATTCAGTAATTATTCTAAAAAACATGATTATGAGGAAGTCAAATCTTTAAAAGAAGAAGGTTTAAAACCAAAGGATATAGCTTCAAAATTAGATATTCCTCTTAGAACAGTTTATTATATTTTAAATAATAAATAGCTATTTTATTTTTTAATAATCGGAAAGGACTTGATGAAGATAAATAATGTTTAAATTATCTTAAAATCAATAGGACAACAATAACTTAATAAATATAAACTTGTTCTTCCATATATAATATTATAAATATCAGTTATGATTATTTTATATTTTGATAATTATGGGGAAATGAAAGGTTATTTAATTGATTAGTTCACAGCTATTTTAATAGATAAATATCCTGAAATAGTTTTTAAACTACTTTAATGGAGGTATTATGATGATTACATGTAATGTTTGTGGCCATCTGAATGATTCATCAAGAGCAATATGTGAAGAATGTGGATCTGACTTATCAGATAGTCTGGATTGGGGGAATGACTTTGATGACAGTGATGATTTTGATTAAGTGATTCATAAGTATATAAAATTATTTTGAGAGTCTGAATTTTTTCAGCAATGGGTATGAATGAGATATACGTAATTCATAGAGAAATTTAATAATTAAATTAAAAAATATTTAGATTTTCATTTTACGAAAGTAGGGTAAATGAATATTTTTTTGGTGTAAATATTTGGTAAAATAGTATAATAGGTTTTTTTTAGTTATTAAAAAAAGTTTTAGGAAAATAAAATCTCCCTTTAAATTAATTTAATTTGATTATTTGTGGATTTAAAAGTTTTTTATTTTATTTTCCGGATTCTGCTTTTATTTGTTTAATTGATTCAATGTTTAATTGTGTTATTTTTGCTATTTGTTTTATGGTGTAATTTTCTTTTAGCATGTTTTTTGCAGTATTTATTTTTTCTTCTTCTTTTCCTTCTTGTTTTCCGTTTTCGTAGTCTTCTTGTCTCCATTCATCTATTATTTTCATAGTATCCCTCAGTATGTTTGTTAATTTTTTGTGTTGTCTTTCATTTTTGATGAATTTTTCTACTATTAATAATTCTATTCCAAATACAAAATCACTGCTGCATTTCATTGATTTTCTTACTTCATCTAGTGTTTTTACGGTTTTTTCTATTTGTTTGTCTAATGGTTTTTTTGAGCTCATAAATGGAGCTAGAGCTAAATTTAGCATTTCATGTCTGGTTATTTTTTGATTGTTTTTTATTTTATTTTCTATATTATTTATAATTTTATCACCATCAAAGTCTTTTAGTGATACGATTGGAATTGTAAAAACACAGTCTTTGTTTATTTTATATTCCTTTATTTTTGTTTTCTCAGCAGTGCTGATGACTATTAGTATTAGTGGTTTATTGTTTCTTTTTGCATAATCCACAAGTGCCGTGTATAACCTGTATCGTTTTTCATCTATTGTTTTTACAATTGTTGACTGGAATTCAGTTAATACAATTAAATGATCTAATTCCAGTATCATGTCTGTTTTGTATATTTTAGGATCTAATTCTACTAATTCTGTAGGATTATATGTTAAATTTTCGGATTCAAAGTCTATTTCTTTTATATTTGCATTTGATTCTTTAAGAAGTTTCAATAATCCAAAGCCATCTTCTTTTGTAGCATACTTGAATAATTGATCTTCACTTTGATGAACCATTTTTTCACCTCTTATTTTTATTAGTTATATCCAGTATTATGAACTATCCAGTATTTAAAATAGTTAGTTTTTAAAAATAACAATTTTTAGGTCTTAATATAAAATTTTAAAGTCAAATAAATATTATGATTACAATATAAAAATAAAGGATGTTAAATTATTTGGAGAGATGTATGTGATTTATTGACTTAGTTGAGAAGTGAACTTTAGCTAGTTTTATCATAAATTTATTATTCTATAAGTGATAAAAATATCTCTTAAGTGATTATTATGATGTTATTCCCACAACTTCCGTTGTACGCAATAGCAATAATTTGCGGCATTTTATCTTTTTTAGTAACAAGATTATCAATGCCCAGAATTATTAGAAAATTAGAAAAGGCAGATATTGTAGGTAAGGATTTGCATAAATCATGGAAGCCTATTGTAGCTGAAATGGGTGGATTCGGTATCCTATTTGGATTTATAATAGGTATTTTTTCAGGAATATGTATGCATGACATTCTTACATTCCCATTATGTATTGTTTTAATTGTAATTCTTCTTGTAGGAATTATAGGTATTGCAGATGATTTACTTGTACTTTCATCAAAAGAAAAGTTATTCTTATTGTTCCTGGCAGGTATTCCTTTAATATGGGCAGCACCTCCAAATGTTGGAATTGTATATCTGATCTGTATTCCGATAGCTATTTCAATCGGATCCAATTTAACCAATATGTTGGCAGGTTTAAATGGAATTGAATCAGGGCTTGGAATAATTGCACTTACCTCTTTAACAATATCTTGTATTATCTTAGGAAAATATGATGTTACAATTATCAGTATGAGTATGCTTGGAGCTTTAATAGCTTTCCTGTACTTTAACAAATATCCTGCAAAGATTTTCCCGGGAGATACAGGAACCTTAATTATTGGAGCAACAATTGTTTCAATAGCTTTTATAGGTCGTGTAAAATTAATTGCTTTAATCGTGCTTTTACCGAATATTATTGATGCGGCCCTTAAATTTTACAGTGCAGGAGTTATGGAAAGGCAACAGTTTAAACCAACTCAACTGGATGAAAATGGAAATCTGGTAAGGCCAGAAGTAGGATTCAAATCTTTAATCAGGCTTGTACTGCGAAAACCGATTCCTGAAAAGCAGGCAGTTAAAATAATTTGGGCTATTGGAATTGTTTGCGGATTAATAGGTATAATTGTTGCAATAGTAATGCCGGGTGTACTTCAAAACCAGACATTGGCTAATTTCATGCAGATTAAGGAATTCTTTTATCAGTTAGGATGATTTGAATGAAACCTTATGTTATTTTAAATGCAGCTATGACATTAGATGGAAAAATAGCTACTAAAACTGGAAGTTCCAATATTTCAGGTGAAAAAGATTTGAAAAGAGTTCATGAACTTAGACGTGAAGTTGATGGAATAATGGTTGGGATCAATACGGTTATTGCAGATAATCCCAGACTGACAGTTCATAAAATCGATGCAAATCCTGAAGACAATCCTGTTCGTGTAGTGGTAGACAGCAAATGCAGAACTCCAATAGCTGCACGTATAACAAATAAAGACGCAAAAACCATAATAGCCGGAGCTAATGACTATAAATTTGATTTTATTGTAAATGACAGATATGCTAATTTCACTAAAAGGGGAATTGACTTCTTTTTCAGCGGAAATAAAAGAGTTGACCTAAAAGCTTTAATGAATTATCTTTATGAAAAAGGTATTAAAACATTGATGCTTGAGGGAGGTTCAACTCTAAACTTTTCAATGATTAAGGAAGGATTAATTGATGAAATGAGAATTTGTGTCGCTCCTTTTGTTGTTGGCGGTAAGGATTCACATACTTTATTTGATGGTGAAGGATTTGACACAATGGATGAAGGAGTAAGATTGGAGCTTTTTGATTCTTTTAAATTAGGGGATGATTTAATCCTGCAGTATAAAGTTTTAAATAAGTGATTTTTTTCATTTATTCTCTTTTTTTTTAAAATATAAATGCAAATGGCGGATTTTTACAGATGCAGTATTTGCAAAGGGATCTTCTGTCTTTTATAAATTGTGCTCTTCCTTTACAGTAATAGCTGTTATTTTTCATGTAAACTTCATCTTCTTTAGGATCATTTCCATAAGGATGCAGAGGCTTTTTAGCTATTAGTGCCAGATACAGGGAGATGTATTTTGTAAATTCTTTAGTTTCATTGTCGTTTGGAGCATATTTGTCAAAATAAAAGTTAATGTCTCCTTTTATTTTTTGAATGACTCCATCGTTTATTTTGAAATCATTTTCAAGCTCTTTTTCATAGATTTCATCATAAACTCCAGAATTATATTTGGCCAGTGATTTGGTAAGGGGATCTTTATATCTATCATCAGTTACCTTGTTTTTCAGATAATCAATCGGATAATCCTTTAGGTTTTCTCTTATTTCATTAAGTAATTTTGATGCTTTCATAAAATCCCTTTAGATTTAAGTAATTCCCGAGGATTATCAACAATAGCTGCCATAGCTTCTTTTTTACTTAATCCTGCTCCAAGAGCTATTTCATAAGATTTTTCAAAGGTAATTAGATTATCCGGTGAATGTGTATCTGTATTTACAAGTAATTTATTACCTACTTCACTGGCTATGTTGGCTACATGACCGTTTCCAAGACAATGGCCACTTCTTGCACTTATTTCCAGATAGATTCCATTTTCTTTTGCAATTTGAGCTTCTTCATAAGTAATCAAACCGGGATGGCCTAGAATGTCTACATATTCGCTGTTGACTGCAGCATAATTGGTTCCTTCAATTACAGGTTCATTTAATGTTTCACCATGAACAACAACAATTTGTGCACCTAAATCTTTTGCTTTTTTAGCTACTCCGTCAATAGATTCTGTAGGAACATGAGTTACTTCAGCACCTAAAACAACCTTGATGTTCCAGTTGGCATTAATATCGTCAATAGCTTTTTGTATTTGTGGTATCTGCTCAACATTGGAGTAATCAACATGGTCGGTAATAGCTATCACTTCGTGATTTAAATTAGCAGCTCTTCGGGCCAATTCTGAAGGCAATAATTCTCCGTCACTAAATAAACTGTGCATATGTAAATCTATTCTTTTATTCAAAGTTTTTCTCCCCAGTATAATTGTTATATTATTGAGTTATATCAAATATAATAAATAAATATTGCCCAGTATTTTTTTTAAAATGGAATATACTTAATAACTGTTTTTTATATAAATTATATTTAGATAATAAGGAGATATTTATGTCTGGAGATTTGATTTTATATTTTTCCCGTGCAGGTGAAAATTATTATGAGGGGGATTTGAAAGTAGTTGAAAAAGGAAATACTGAAGTCATTGCCGATTATATTAAAGAGATAACTAATGGAGATGTTTTTAAGGTAGAACCGGAAATCCCCTATCCTGAAGATTATATGGAATGTACTGAAGTAACTAAAAATGAGAAAAATGGCAGAGTATTAAAGGAAACCCTTGAAGATGTTGGAGATTACGAAGGGGTTTATATAGGATTTCCCATTTGGTGGGGAAAAATGCCGATTGTTTTTGAATCTCAGTTAGATAAATTGGATTTTAAAGGTAAAGTTGTAAAACCTTTTGTTACTCATGAGGGTTCAGGTTTTGGAAAATCTAAAAAACAATTAAAAAAGCTATGTAAAGGTGCAGATATTAGAAATGGTCTTGAAATTAAGGGCAGTGATGTTTTAGGTTCAAAAAACAAAGTCAAATACTGGATTAATGATAATTTATAATTTTTTTTAAAGTTTTTTTTATTTATTGCTGTTTTATGTAATATTTTTTTATAATTTAAATAATTTTAAATATTTTAAAATACTACTTTTAATTATAAAATTTATATTGTCTAATGAAAAAAAAGAAATTATTTAATAATTTTTTCAGTATAAAGAAAAAATTTCATTTAATTAAATATTTTTTCTATAGGTAAGATTTTTTTTATTAGAAATGGTGGTAAAATATGATTAAAAGAGAACATTATTTAAATCAAATAATTGATTTAATTGATAAGGATATTATTAAGATTTTAACAGGAGTTAGGCGTTCTGGCAAATCTGTATTGTTACAACAGGTTGTTAATCATTTAAAAAATAATGGAATAAAAGAGAAAAATATTATTTTCATTGATTTAGAATCACCAGACTTTCTTAGTTATTCAACAATAAATGACTTAAATGAATATATAAAAAGCAAATCTAATAAAACAGATAAATATTACTTGTTTTTTGATGAAATTCAAAGAATTGAAGGTTGGCAAAGACTTGTAAATGCATATTTTTCATTAGATAATTTTGATGTTTATGTTACAGGATCAAATTCTAAATTATTAAGTGGTGAATTTGCAACATATTTGACAGGACGTTATATTAATATTAAAATATTTCCTTTTTCATTTGTTGAATATTTGGAATATAACAAAGATTCTAATTTGTCCGAAAAAGAATTATTCATGGAATATTTAACATTTGGGGGATTTCCAGCATCATTTGAATTGAATAATAAAATCCAATATTTAAAGGATTTATTTGATTCAATTGTATTTAATGATATTATAAAAAGGTTTGATATTAAAAATGTTGATTTGTTAATTAGATTAACTCATTTTTTAGTATCAAATATAGGTCAGTTGGTTTCAGCTAATAGTATTGTTAAATATCTTAAAAAAGATAGGATAAATGTTTCTGTAAATACTGTTTATAATTATATTTCTTATCTTGAAGAGGCTTGTTTGATATATAAGGTGAAAAGAGAGGATTTAATTGGTAAAAAAATATTAAATCATTTGGAAAAATATTATGTTGTGGATTTAGGTTTTAGAGAATCTATTTTAAAAAAAGATTTGGATATAGGTCAGTCTTTAGAAAATATTGTTTATTTTGAGTTACTTAGAAGAGGATATGAAGTTAATATTGGTAAATACAATACTAAAGAAATTGATTTTATTTGCAGAAAAGGTTCTGAAAAAATTTATATTCAGGTAACTTATATTCTAGCTAATGAAGAAATTCATAAAAGAGAATTTGATCCACTTTTAAAGGTAAATGACAATTATCCAAAATATGTTCTTTCATTAGATGATTTTGATATGTCTTATATGGGAGTTAAACATCTTAATATTATAAATTTTTTAACAGGTAATGAGATTTAAATAATATTAAAAAGTAATTTTATAGTATGGATATTTCAGTTTTTGTTCCAGGTCACATTACCGGTTTTTTTAGCATTGAAAATAATGCAAATCCTTTAAAAAATGGGTCCTGTGGAGCTGGTTTTTTAGTAAACAGAGGTGTTTTAACAGATATTTCTTCTTGTGATACTTTGGAAATTGAAGTTAATCAGGGAGATTATACAGTTATTAATGAAGTTTTGAAGATTTTAAAGATTGAAAAACCGGTTAAAATCACTCAGGATATTCAGCTTCCAATTGGAGCGGGATTTGGAACATCAGCTGCATCTGCATTAGGTCTGGCTATTGCTTTAAATGAATTTTTCAGTTTAGGATATACTTTAGAGGAATGCGGTCAGATAGCTCACAGGGCAGAAATTAATTTAGGTTCCGGGTTAGGTGATGTAATAGCTCAAATGGGTAAAGGCATAGTTTTAAGAACAAAGGCTGGAGCTCCGGGGATTGGTGAAATAAAATCTTTTCCTGATGAAGAAATCATAATAGCTACTAAAACATTTGGTGAAATTGACACTGCATCTGTTATTCAGAATCCAGAATATAAAAAAATAATTTCAGATGCAGGTTTGGAGTTAAAAAACAGATTTGTAGAAAATCCGTCAATTGGGAATTTTTTAGACTTTTCTTTTGAATTTTCAAAAAAGACAAATCTGATGTCTGATGAAGTAAGTGAACTTATTGATTATTTTAATTCTTTGGATGATATTTTAGGTTCTTCAATGGCAATGCTTGGAAATACAGTTTTTGCCTTTGCATATAATGAAGATGTTTTCAAAAACTTAAACATTGAAGGTTTAGATATATATGAACTGGATAATATTGGTATAAAATATGATAAACATTAGCTATGATATAAAAGAATATAGAAAACAGCTATTTGACATAGTCAATGACGGAAATGTTATTGTTGAGCTGGGATGTCATGTAGGAAACACTACAAAACTAATTTTGGATAAATTTGACAATGTTAACATAATAGCTATTGATAATAGTCCTGAAGCTGTAGGGAAAATGGAAAAACTTGCTGATGATTATTCCAATTTAACATTTATATCTGGTGATGTAAGACGCCATGAGATTCTTCTGGAAGCTTTTAGGTTAACTCAAAAGTGTGATGTTTTATCTGTTGATTTAGGTGGAGGATATCATCCTGACACTGTTTTTAAAGTATTTTACATTTGGTCATCAACATTCAAACCAGTTCATTCAATAATTAGAAATAAGGGATTAGTTGATTTTTGTAATTCCGCTGTTGTAGGCTATGAAGATTTTAAATCTCATGAAGGCCATCTGGAATCTTACATTGATGAAGGAATTCCTCCTCAAATTAAAGAATTTGAATTATGGACACCTTCTTTAAGGAAAAAATAGCTAATTATAAATAATTTATTAACAAAAGTATATTTATTGATTAATAAGTAAATTTTTACTTGATTTTTTAAATAGGTTATTTATAGGTGCAGTATGCCAACAAATTTTGAATTTTTAAAAGAAGACTATCCTGATTTATTTGATTGGGCTCATGACATGGAAAAAAAAGTTAAACAAGACCCTAATGGAGCTATTAATTCAGGTTCTAAATTTTTTGAAAGAATTTTAAATATATTACTTGAAAATGCCAGAATTCATCCTAAAGAAACATATGTTGAAAAAATAATTGATTTAAAAAATAAGAAAGTCATTGATTCCAAATCAGAGAAATTGCTTCAAAAAGCAAGAAAATACCGTAATGATGATAGACATAGTGATTCTTCGTCAAATGAAAGAGTGGCATTAGCTTTTTTAAAAGTTATATTTAATATATCTGTATGGTTTATGGAGGATTATAATAATGAAATTATTCATAATTCTGATTTTGATACAAATATTTTAACCCAGATTGAAAAAGAAAGTCAAGTATCTAAAGAAGACATAGAAAAATTTGAAAATAAATTGTTGAATATGTTAGAATTTAAGATGGAACAAATAAATCGTAAAAAAGAAGAGGTAGTTAATCTTGTTGAAGATAATTATATTCTTAAGGAGGATGTCGGTAAAATAGTTAATGATGCTGTGAATTTGGCTATGATACAATCTAGTGAAGATAAAGCTAGTCTTGAAAATAAAATACTTAATCTTTCAAAAGAAAACGAAGAATTAAAAAGAGGTTTTGAATCTAAATTTAATGATCTTAAAATCAATTATTCTGAAAATAATAAAGAAGAATTGGTAAATTTTATTGCAGATAATTATTATTCTAAAGAAGATGTCGGTAAAATAGTTAATGATGCTGTGAATTTGGCTATGATACAATCTAGTGAAGATAAAGCTAATTTTAAAAAAGAACTACTTAATCTTTCAAAAAAATATGATTCTTCAAGAAAAAATCTTGAAGATAAAATTGACAATTTAACAATGGAATATTCTAATGCTGATTTAAGCAAGTTTGTTACAGATAATTATGCTCCAAAAGATGAAATTTATAAGATAGTTTCTAATGAAATTGAAAATTTAAAAAAAGAATCAGATGAGGATAAACTTAATTTAGAAAAAATGATGTTAATTATTAATGAGGAAAATGAATTAATGAGAAAAGATTTTGAATCTAAATTAAATAGTATTAACGAGCAAACATCGGATAAAAGTAATAAAGAGCTTGAAAATTTAATTATTAAGGATTATGTTCCTAAAAGTGATTTAAAAAAGCATATTGATTTAGCAATTAAAGAATTTGCAAAAACTCATAATATAGAAATTAGTGAAATTTACAGTCCTCCTGAAGAAATTTTAATTGAAAATCAACCTAAATTTGTTCCATCTAAACCTAAAAAACAAAAAATAAAACCTAAAAAATTAAATGAAGATCAAGAAGCAGCTGTTATGTATGATGGTAAAAAACCTCTTTTAATTGAAGCAGGCCCAGGTTCTGGTAAAACTACAGTTTTAATTGAAAGGGTAAAATATCTTTTAAATAATAAAGGTATTGATCCTGAAAGTTTACTTGTTATTACTTTTACAAAAAAAGCAGCTAATGAATTAAAAACAAGATTAAGTGAAGAAACAGATAATATATCAGAATTAGATGTTCAAAAAATGCAGATATCTACTATTCATGGTTTTTGTGCTAAAATTTTAGAAAAAGCAGGGTATGTTAATTTAAGTATTATTGGTGATGATTTAGGTGAAAAAATTAATATGTTTGTTAGAAAACATCTTGAAGAGTTAGGATTCACTGGAATAGCTTATGCTTCTAAAAGGGATGCTAAAAACATTATTAATAAATATGAGGAATATTGTACTTTTGGTGTTGATTCACAAAATCTTATAAAATATATTCAAGATAATTATCCAATTAGTCAAGATTACATTGATTTTGTAGAACAATATATGGAAGAAAATGAAGGTAAATTTCCTAAAATGGAAGTTAAGGAAAATAAGGAATTTAAACAATCTTATTACAATGCCTTGTATTTACAAGTAGCTAAATCTTATCCAATTTATAAAGAATTAATGGAAAAAGAAAATGTTATTGATTTTGGTCATATGCAACTAAAAGCACTGGAATATCTTAGAGAAAATCCAGATTCTGTTTTTAAAAATATTTTAATTGATGAATTCCAGGATACTGATCCTATTCAAATGGAAATTTTTAAAATTTTAATGAAAAATTGTGATAGTGCTACTTTTGTAGGAGATATTGATCAAAGTATTTATGGTTTTAGAGGTTCTTATGACAATTACTTTGAACAGTTATCTAATGAATATGATGTTAAAAGAATAAGTTTAAATACAAATTATCGTTCAACTAATCAGATAATTGATGTGTCTGAAGCACTTATTAAACCTCAAAGAGATGTTCATTCTGAAAAGGATTTAAAAGGTAATAGGGACATTGATTTCCCGATTTATTATATTTCTAATGAAGATAAAGATAATGAAGCAGAAAATATCTGCGAATTTATTAAATATTTAAAAGAAACTGGTAAAATTGATAATTATAATGAAATAGCTGTTTTAACAAGGTCTGTTACTAGTAATGGTAATTGTATTAAACCATTAATGAATTTACTTAATGAAAATAATATTCCTTATGCTATTAAAGGAAATAAAGATTTACTGGATAAAGATGAAATTAAATCTATTTTAACATTGATTTATTATGTTATTTCAGAAGATAAAGATCATCATATAATGAACTCCTGGGAAAAGAAATGGCTTAACTTAAAGGCATTTACTGACACTGATTTTAAAATGAAGCTCTGTAATTTGTCTGATGAAACAAAAGAAATTCTTTTTAATATTCAGGAACAGTATGAAAATGATGTTGTTGCAGCTGAAAAAGATGTGAGTATTGAAGTCACTGGTAAAAAAAGTAGAGTTAGAAGTTTTGGTGGAGTATTTAAAAAATATAATAAACCTGAATTTGAAAATGGTCAAGAAATATTAAAAGATATTGTAAATAAAGTCAGTTTTCCTTATTTAAATGTTCAAAACTTAGAAAAGTGGGGAATTAAGAATAAAGATGATTTGGCTTTTTTTGATAAATTATTTGAAATTCGTGAAAATATTTTATCTGAAGATATTGAATATAAAAACAAATTAACTATTTTGGAAATTTATATGCGATTATTAGAGATAAATGATTATTTTAATGCAGATTTCATCAATAATCCTAATAATCAAGATGAAATTAGTAATTTAGCTTTTATATCAAATACATTATATAATTATGAGCAAATGTATTATAATAAAGCTATTCGTGGTGCTTTTTGGTTTTTATATACTAATATTGAGGATTATGGATCTTCAAATGTGGATCCTAATGGTGTTCAATTAATGACTGTTCATAAAGCTAAAGGATTGGAGTTTCCAGTTGTTATTGTAGCTTCATTTTCTGATAAAAAATTCCCATCTAAATTTATAAGTCCAAATCCTGATAATGGTTATATTCATGGAAAACCTGCTTTTTTTACTCCATATGAGTTTTTAAAATATAAAGATTTTGAAAATGAGTCAGAAGAAGTTTTAATTCATGAAGAAGAAGAAAATAGGATAATTTATGTTGCAATGACAAGAGCTCAAGACATTTTAGTTTTATCTTCACTTGTTCCTCCATCAGATAAAGAAAATGAAATTACTTATAAAGGTTCTTCTTTAGTTGAAGATTTACTTATAAATAAGAATTATGCTATGTCTCTTCAAGCAAAAGAAATTGAAATTCCAAAAACCGTTTGTAAAAAACCAGATTTTGAAGAGGAATTATTAGAGTTAAGTTTCACTTCTTTAAAATCATATCTTCAATGTCCGTTTAGAAACAAATTATTAAATCATTTTCATTTTAAAATTTCTGATAAAACTCAAATTACTTATGGTAAAGTAATTCATAAAGCTTTAGAAGTAATTAATAAACGCATAAAAGCTACTGGTGAATATTTGGGTGATGATGAGGTCAAAAACATTGTTGAAAACTTGTTCTACACAAATCCCAACATTGCTTATGATAGAAAACAGAAATTAAAAACAGATAAATTAGATGATATTGTTGATAATGTTATTCATTATTATCATACATTTGGAAATAAAATAAAAGTAATTGATTCTGAAGTTCAATTTAATGTAAAAAATAAAGATTATGGTATAACCGGAGCTATTGATTTAATATATGAAACTGATGATGGTAAAATTGGTTTATTGGATTATAAATATACTAGTTCTGAAGCTAAATATATGAAATGGCATAAAAAACAGTTGTATGTTTATGTTGGTGTTTTAAAATCATTAGAGGAATGGAAAAATAAAGAAATTAGTGAACTAAAAGTTTATGCAATTAAATCAAGGAAATTAGTGGGCATTCCTGTGGATTATGATAAGATTAATGAGATTATGCAAGAAATGGATACTGTGGCAAAGAATATTGATGAAAATAAATATCCTCGTCAAAAAGATCAACATTGTAATAAATGTGCGTTTAAAAGAATTTGTGGAATAGATTATGTAAATTAAAGGAAATTCATTAATTTGGATTTCTTTTTATTTTTTTGGCTTTGTAGAAATTGTAATCTTCATTGAATGAATTAATATCATTTTCATAGTTGCATATATTATTTTTAACTTTTATTTATATTGTGTTTAACTTTGAATATTTTTTCATTTATTTTGCTTTATTTCTTTTAAAATATTAGTTTGGATATTATATGCTATTTATATTGTTAATGGGGTGTTTGTATAAAAATTTTTTAAAGATTTATCTGATTACACTTTGATAATTTTAAAATAAATTAACCATAATCTTTATATATTATTTTGACTAATATAAATTATGTATACTTTATGTGTATTTTAATTTTTAGGAGATTTTAAAAAATGAATATGAAATATTTAATAACTGCTTTAATTGTAGCTTTACTTTCATTAAGTACTGTAGGTGCAGTTGATATTGATGCTGTAAATGATGCAATTATAAGCGATAATGATAATAATACTCCAGTTATTCCAGATCATGGAAATGAATCTGTTGTAACTGATAAAAATGCAAGTACTGTAAATAATACTACTAATTCATCAAACAGTACTGATAATGTAAATTCCACTAATATAACAACTGGAAATACAACAAATGTAACTACTAATGGTACTTTAAATGTTACTAATGGAACTAATGGTACAGTAAATATTACAAATCAAAGTAATGTCACTGTAAATATTACAAATTCCTCAAATGTAACTGTTAACACTACCAATTCCTCAAATGTAACTGTTAACACTACAAATTCAACTAATACTACTGTAAATGGTACTAATACTACAAATACTACTGTTAACACTACAAATTCAACTAATACAACTGTTAACAATACAAATACAACCAATACTACAGTAGACACTGGAGATAATTCAACAAACACTACTGTAGATAATGATGATAATTCAAAAGATACAGTTGTGAATACTCCTGATTCAAATAGTGTTCATGTTACTGGTGATGGTGCTGATGATGTAGTATTTAATGATAGTCAAGCTACTACTTCTTCATCTGATTTAGCAAAAACCGGTATTCCAGTAGCTATTCTTATATTAGCATTATTCTCTATTATTGGTGTATCATTTAAAAGAGAATAAATAGAAAGTATCATTAATTTGATACTTTTTTAACTTTTTTTAACTAATGTTTTTTATATTTTTAACCTAAAATTAGCTTTTTTTATATGATGTATTAATGTTTATATAGTGCATTAAAGATAATATTACTCATAGTTATAAATGAGGTATTAAATATGATGATTGGTAAAAAGATTCGTTTAGAAAGAATCATTAACAGACATACCGGTAGAACTGTAATAGCTCCAATGGACCATGGAGTTTCTGATGGCCCAATGAAGGGTATTATAGATATAGACAAAACTGTTGAAAGCATTTCCCAAGGTGGAGCAGATGCAATACTTATGCATAAAGGTATTGTAGAACAGGGCCACAGAGGATACGGTAAAGATATTGGTCTTATTGTACATTTATCTGCAAGTACTTCCTTAGCACCAAATCCAAATAATAAAGTAATAGTTACTTCTGTTGAAAAAGCTATTCAGTTAGGTGCAGATGCAGTATCTGTTCATGTTAATTTAGGCAGTGAAACAGAAAGTGAAATGTTACAGGAATTAGGGGAAATTTCTGAAACCTGCAGCTACTGGGGAATTCCTCTTTTAGCTATGATGTACCCAAGAGGTCAGAAAGTGGAAAATGAACATGATGTAGAGTTAGTTAAACATGCTGCACGTGTAGGTTCAGAACTTGGTGTAGATATTGTAAAAACTAATTATACTGGTGATCCTGATTCATTTAAAGAAGTAGTTGAAGGAGCATTAGTACCTGTAGTAATAGCAGGAGGTCCAAAAGTCGACACTGATGAAGAATTATTGCAGATGGTAAAGGATTCTATTGAAGTTGGTGGAGCAGGTGTAGCATTTGGACGTAATCTTTTCCAGGCTGAAAATCCGGGTAAAATAACCAGAGCTATTTCAGAAGTGGTACATAATAATTTAGAAGTAGATGAAGCTTTAAAATTCTTGAAATAAGGTGATTTTGTGGAAAATAAATTCGCTTGGATAATGACTCCAAATAAACCATGGGATGATAAAAAAGAAATGATTACAACTGCATTGGAATCAGGCATCAGCTATGTCTTGGATTTGGAAGACTGTGATAAAATCCAAAAATTAGGTAATGTAAAAACAGTAGCTAACAGTGATGATGCAGACATTTATCTTGTTGGAATAAATGGTGAAGGTGACGGATCTTTAATCCTTAGTGAAGATTTGAATCAATCACAAGATTTACAGGAAGCAAAAAAAGCTAAAAGAGAAGGCAAAACTGTTTGTGCTTATGTGGAAATCACAGATAAAAATCATGAGCAATTAGCTGTCAGTTTAGGTTCTGTTGCTGATTACATTATTTTAATAAGTACTGACTGGACAGTTATTCCATTGGAAAATATTATTGCAGACTTGCAAAAAGAGGATGTGGAAATAATAGCTGCAGTAGCAGATGAAGACGGTGCTAAATTAGCTGTTGAAACTTTAGAGCATGGTACTGATGGAGTAATATTTGAAGCAAATGATTTTAATCAGATTAAAAAAATAGCACAGTTAGTTGTAGATGCTTCTAAAATAAAATATGATTTAAAAGTAGCTACTGTTACTAATGTTAAACCATTAGGTTCCGGTGATAGAGTCTGTGTTGACACTACTGACATGATGAAACCTGGAGAAGGTATGTTAATTGGATCATATTCCAAATCATTATTTTTAGTACATAGTGAGTCACTTGAAAGTGAATATGTAGCATCAAGACCATTCAGAGTAAATGCAGGTCCTGTTCAGGCATATGTAATGGTTCCAGGCAATAAAACAAGATACTTATCAGAACTTGTTGCTGGAGATGAAGTTTTAATTGTTAATACAAAAGGGGAAACAAGAACTGCCTATGTCGGAAGAAGTAAAATTGAAAGAAGACCTTTAATATTAATTGAAGCAGAATATGAAGGTAAAACAATCAGAACACTTCTTCAGAATGCAGAAACAATTAGAATAGTTGATGCTGATGATAATCCTCTATCAGTAGCTGATATAAAAGTAGGGGATGAAGTTAAAGTATATGTTGAATCAAATGCCCGACATTTTGGTATAGCTATTGATGAAACAATAATTGAACAATAAAGGTGGTTTAATGTCTCAGATCAGGTCTTTTTTAGCTATTGGTTTAGATGATGATTTTAAACCTAAAATAAATAAAATCATAAAAGAATTTAAAAAAATTGATGCAAACATTAAATTTGTTGATTTAAATAATTTGCATTTTACTTTAAAATTCTTTGGAGATATAGATACAGAAGGTATAGATTTAATTTCTGACAGGATTGAAAAGGTAGTTAATGATTTTGAGCCTTTTAATATTAAAATAACTGGCTGCGGTGCTTTTCCTAATAACAATCATATAAAAGTTATCTGGATTGGAGTTGAAAGTGATGAACTTTTAGTCCAGTTGCATGATAAATTAGATAAAGAATTTGCAGCTATTGGTTTTGATAAGGATAAAAAATTCTCAACACATCTTACTATTGGTCGTATGAAATCAGCTAAAGGAAAGAATCAGGTTAAGGATGTTATTGAAGAGTTTGAAAATGTTGAAATTGGAGAAATGAATGTTTCAGATATTGCTTTTAAGAAAAGTACTTTAAAACCTTCCGGCCCAGTTTATGAAAATTTAAAAACTTACGATTTGTGATTTAATGGATTATAAACATATTTTAAATGAAATTAAACCTTCAAAAGAGGAAAGTAGGGAAATTCTTAAGACTTCAGATAAATTAATCACTTATTTAAATGAAGTTTGTAAAGATGAAGGAATCAATGCCCGTGCTTCACTTGTAGGTTCTGTAGCTAAAAAAACTTATTTAAGTGGAAAATCAGACATTGATATTTTTATTTCCTTTCCTTTAGATGTAGATGTTTTACAGCTTAAGGAAACAGGTTTATATTTAGGATATAAATGCAGTGATTATTTTAATGGAAAAGCTAGTGAACATTATGCATCTCATCCATATGTAACTAGTCAGATTAATGGTTTTGAAGTGGATTTTGTTCCATGTTATGAAATTGAAGACGGAAGTCAGCTGAAATCTGCAGTTGACAGGACAATTTTACATACCAAATATATTAAATCTCATTTAAAACACAATCAAAACGAGGAAGTTCTTCTTTTAAAAAGATTTATGGACATGACTGGAACATACGGCTCTGAATTTAAAGTAGGTGGCTTTGCAGGTTATCTGTGTGAACTGCTGATTTTAAAATATGAAACCTTTGAAAACACTTTAAAAGAAGCTTCAAAATGGAGATATGGTCATACTATTGATTTGGAAGGTTATAATACTGCAGATTTGTTTAATGACCCGTTAATTGTAATAGATCCAACTGACATGAATCGTAATGTTGGGGCTGCATTAAGATTAGATAAAATGGCTGAATTTATCCAGTCTGCAAGAAATTATTTGGCCAGCAATAATAAAAAAGACTATTTTTTCCCGGTAGCTAATAAATTCACTAAGGATGAAATTTTAGATGAATTCCAAAAAAGAGGCAGTGATGTAATAGCTGTTAAATTTAATATTCCTGACATTCCTTTAGATACCCTTCATCCTCAGCTTAGAAAAACAACTGAGTCTTTAGCTGAGAAATTAAATGATGAAGATTTTTCTGTTTACCAATCTGATTACTGGAGTGATGAGGAAAATACAGCAGTTTTATTTTTTGAAATGAGTGTGTCCAGGTTAAACAATACAAAAATCCATTATGGTCCAAAGGTTTTTGTTAAAAAAGGCTCACAAAACTTTATAAATAAACATGGAATTGAAAACTGCTATATTTTAAATGATTTTGTAGTTTCTAAAATCCCTAGGGAATTTATAACAGCTTCTGATTTTATTAATTATGTTTTAACTTATGAGAATATTTCTTTAATAAAAGTAGGTAAAAATCTTTTAGATAATATAATTGATAGCTATGAACTGCTTTCATTAGATGAGCTGGACTTAAATAATGAAAGTTTCGTGACTTTTTTAGATGATTTTTTAAATCCCAACAAATATTTATTCAGATAACTTTTTTTTGTTTACTTTTTTATTATTTATTTAACTGTTTCAGCTATTTTAATTCTGTTTTTATAACAATATTAAAAAGGAAATGATTATATAATTTACAAAACATAAATTTAACCGTTATGAATTTAATTCATTTCAATCAATAATCTTTATTATTATGAAGGTTATTTATTAATATTGGGAGATGAAAAATGTTAGATAAGTTAAATAAACATATATTTTTATTATTAATTGCATCTCTTGTTTTAATTTTAATTCCTGCATCTTTTGCAGAGGATTTAAACGATACTCAAGTAATTGCCAATAGCAATGAAGATGTTCAGGTAATTACAGATGCTGATTTAGATAATAATATATATGTTTCAACTGAAGGTGATGATGATAATGGTAACGGATCCCAATCCAATCCATATGTATCTGTCTCAAAGGCTGTTGAAAAATATAATTCTTCAGTAAATTCAAATATTTTCATTAAAAATGGAAATTATTCATTTACTGATACTGTAATTTTAAACAAAACAATTAATATCACTGGTGAATCTTCAACTGGTGTTATTTTAAATGGAAATCATCAGAATTATCTTTTTAAAGTTAATAATAAAGCAACTGTATATTTAAGTAATTTAACTTTGATGAATGGTAATTCTACTGATAAAAGTAGTTCATACTCTGATTATCCTGCAGGAGCAATTTATTTGTCTTATGCTAATGCTCTTAATGTAGATAACTGCAGATTTATAGATAATTGTCTTATTATTCTTCTTTTACTGAAACTGTTGTAACAATTATAAATTCTATTTTTGAAAATAACAAAGGAACTTTATGGGGAAAACCAGGTCATGGTGGTGCTATTTATTTCTTTGGTCCGGGTATTTTAAATGTAGCAAATACTACTTTTAAAAATAATTTTGTTAATTCAAGTTTTGGTAATGGTGGAGCTGTTTATCTTGCTGGAAACAGTAAATTAGCTATTTTTGATAATTGTAAATTTATTAACAATTCAGGAGGTAGCGGTGGAGCTATTGGAGCTTATTGTGCTGGCGATATTATTGTTACAAATTCTATTTTTGAAAATAACACTGCATCAGATAACAAAGGAAGCTGTATTTACGATAACCAAGTAAATCCAAAATATTTAACTTTAAGTGTAGGAAATAACATTTATATTAATAACTCTCCGGCAAACAACACTATTCATACTGAAGGTAAAGTTAATTTTGTTGATTTAGACGGTACTACCAGAATAAATGCAGATAATATTGATATGGATTATGGTGATGATAAAAACTTTACAGTTACTTTAACTGACAGTGAAGGTAATCCTTTAGCTGCTCAACAAATTATTATAACTTTAACTGATTATTACAAAAATGTAACTACTTTTATGGTTAAAACCAATAGTCAGGGTCAAGCTATTTTATCACTTAAAAACCAACATCCTGGAAGATATTCTGTTGTTTCAAAATTTGAAGGAAGTGGAAAATACACTGCAATCGATATAACAAATTCTATTAAAATCATGTCTAAAGAAGACATGTCTCTTATTTTAGATAAAACTCATGTTGTAATGTCTGAAGGTGACTCTGTTATTATAACCGGTTATATGGTTGATTATTACTGGGAACCTTCCAATGCATTTGATGGCAGTGAATTCTATGTAATTTGGAAAACACACACTGGATCTACTCATTCTATACGTGGTGGAATGTTTGTAGAAGATGGTAAAATTGTATTTGATTTGTCTGATTGTCATTTAAGCAGTCAGGATGAATTATATTATGTAACATTTGTAGTAACAACTGATGACTACGGAGATTTCAATGCTACTGTAGAAGTGGATATGTCTAAAATCATGCCGCCTGTACCTGAAGATATTGATGTTATCTATGTTGCTAAAAACGGTAGTGATGTAACAGGTACCGGTAGAGAATCTAATCCATTAGCTACTGTTCAGATGGCATTATATGTTAATGGTCAGTTAGGTGGTAATAAAACCATTTTTGTAAAAGAAGGAATTTATGATATTTCCATTTACACTCTTTATGATAATGTAACAGTTATCGGACAATATAATAAAACTGTATTTAGACAAACTATGGGTAAAATGGGTATGTTCATGATTGATCAAGGAACCAGAGCTAATTTTACCAATATTACATTTATTAATGGATACACAACACCTAATCCTTATTCCTTACTTACAATAAGATATAATTCTGTAGTTAATATTGATAACTGTATCTTCAGGAATAATACTTGTCTTAGTGGTGGAGCTATAGCAGTATCTCAGGGAGCTATTGCAAATATTAATAATTCAATATTTGAAAATAACAAAGCTATTCTGATAACTTCTGAAGGTGGAGCAATATGGGTATATGAAGCTACTTTAAATGTTTATAATTCATTATTCTACAATAATACTGCATGTGACGGAGGAGCAATATACTTTGGCCATGGTTCTCTTTCCCGTATTGTAAATACAACCTTTGACAACAATACTGCATATAAAACCACTCTTACTATAGGTGGTGGGGGAGCTATTTATGCAACTTCTCAGGTAGATATTACAATAGACAATTCTACATTTGTAAATAATTACGCTGACTTAAATGCAGGTGCAATTTTCCTTGATGGCTCAAATATGACCATTACCAAATCATACTTTGAAAATAATATGGTTAAAAATGATGGTACTGCAAAAGCTACAGATATTGGTTCTGATCAGACATATCCTGTTTTTTTAAATGTAACTTACAGTGTATTCATCCCTAAAAATTCATATCTTTATCAAATTTCATTATCCGGATATGCTGATGAATATTATGTAGATATTGACGGTAATTATTGGGGAAGTAACTCAAAAGGAAGGTCTAATGAACCTATCCATAATTGGGTAATTATCCAGGCTAGCACTGATGATTCCCTTATTGAAGTTGGAGATAATGCTGTGATAACTGTTGAATTTAAAGGTAAATCTCAGGAGGGTATTTTTGATTTAAATGGAAGTGTACATGACTTTAATGTTGATTTAACTCCTAGTTTAAATAATGTAAATCCTGCAGCTGTAACTATTGTTGATAATGTAGCTAAAACTAATTATACAGCTGCTAAAGAGGGATTAGAAAAAATAAACTTTACTGATGTCAATAATAAAGTAGTTTATGTTTATTCCTTTGATGTAGAAAAACACATTGACAGGACCAATTCCACTTTAACTGCTGATAATCTTGTAATGTATTATTTAGATGGTTCTAAATTCATAGCTAAATTAGTAGATGTTAACGGTACTCCAATAGCTGATGCAACTGTTAAATTCATAATTAATGGTGTAACTTATGAAAGGATTACTGATGCAAACGGTACTGCCAGCTTAAACATAAAACTGCTGGACGGTTTGTATAATATAACTTCTGTATTTGAAGGAAACAGATATTCTTACGGATCTTCTGTTAATAACACTATTTCAGTTAAACCGGTAGCTACTTCAATGACTGTATCTGCATCTGACATTTTTGTTGGTGATGAAGCAGTTATTACAGCAAAATTAAATGTAACTGAAGGTATTGTATTATTTAATGTAAATGGAGCTACCCAGTATGTAAATGTAACTGATGGTATAGCTACTTTAAGATTAAATAATTTAGCTAACGGTGTATATAATGTAACTGCAAAATATGATAAATTCAAAGGATATTTAGGATGTGAAAATGTCACTTCATTTACTGTAAATAAAGTAAGTAACTATAAATTTAATGCTAGTGTAAATGATGTTAAAATAGGTGAGGATGTAACTGTTAATGTAGAATTACCTGTCGATGCAACTGGTGATGTTGTAGCTATTGTAAATGATAAAAATTACACAGCTAAAGCAGTTGATGGTAGTGCTAATATAACTATTTCCGGATTAAGTACTGGTAATTATAATATTGCTATAACTTATAATGGTGACGGTAAATACACTAAAAATACTATTAATAAAACTGTAAATGTTAATAAAAATAATGTTAATTTCATTGTTGCAGATTTGGAAAAATATATGGGAGGCAGTGAAAAATTAGAAGCTATCTTACTTGATGTTAATGGCAAGGCTATTGTTAATGGAACAGTTATATTTACTATTAATGGTAAAGACTATGTTAAATATACTAATGAGAATGGTAGTGCATTTATGAATATTGGTTTAAAAACAGGTATCTATAATGTATCTGTTAAGTTCAACGGAACCAAAGATTATAATTCTGCTGCTGTTAATGCTACTGTAACTGTCAAATCAACTGTTATTGGTCATGATATTGTTAAAATGTTTAGAAATGGAACTCAATATTCTGCACTATTTTTAGATGGCAACGGTAATGCTTTAGTAAACACTACTGTTAAGTTTAACATTAATGGTGTTTTCTATACTAAATCTACCAATGATAAAGGTATAGCTACTTTAAACATCCAACTGCTTCCTAAAGAATATATCATAACCAACTATAACCTTGTTACCGGTGAGGAAAACTCAAATAAAGTAACTGTCAAATCGTTACTTGTAGATAACCATAATCTGGTTAAATATTACTTAAATGAATCCAGCTATACTCTTAAAGTAATTGGTAAAGACGGTAAAGTAGCAGCTGGTCAGGAAGTAACCTTCAACATCAACGGAGTATTCTATCAAAGAGTATCTAATGATGATGGAGTTGTCAGTTTAGGTATTAAGTTACGTCCGTGTACCTACATTGTAACTGCTGAATATGAAGGCTGCTGGGTATCTAACAACATTACAGTATTGCCAACTTTAATTACTAAAGATCTTGACATGAAATACTTAGACGGTAGCAATTTCACTGCACAAACATTAGACGGTCAAGGCAAAGCATTAGCTAAGCAGAACATATCATTTAATGTAAATGGTGTATTCTACCATAAAACAACAGATGAAAACGGTATAGCTAACTTGAATATACGTTTAAATCCAGGTAAATATATCATTACTTCTATCTGGAATGAATACCAGGTTGGAAACAATATTACAATTAAATCTTAAGAAGTTTTATTCTAAACTTCTTAATTTCTTTTTTTTAAAAATTTTATCACTATAATTTAAAGTCAATTAGAAATTATTATTAGCAAATAAAACATAATTAATTAATGTTAAAGTATTTTTTACTTTATTAACTAATTAATTGAAAAGTGATAAAATTGAACAAATCAAAGGGGATTTTTATACTGGTTCTGTTAATATTAATGATTTTTAGTATTAACATGGTAAGTGCAATAGAATTTGAGGAGAGTGATAATTCGACTACTTATCAATTAAGTAGTATTGATTCTTCTCCGGAAATTACTGCTGGTGATACTGATTCTAGTTTGGAATCACCAACTTCAGGAACTGTTTATGTTTCTAAAACTGGTAGTGATTCAAATGACGGTTCAACAAAAGACAAAGCATTAGCTAGTTTGCCTTATGCTTTAAATGTTGTTCCAAATGGTGGAAATATTATAATGCTTGATGGAGCATATTCATATAGTTCTATTTCTATTCCTTCTTCTAAAATTGTTACAATTGAAGGTGAAGGAAATGTTAATTTAACAGGTTTAAGCTCATATTCTACATTCATTACAAATGAAGGGGAATTAACTCTTAAAAATATCAATATTGTAAATTGTAAAGGAGATATGATTGATAGTGCAGCTTTTAACAATAAAAACAAATTAAATGTAATAAATTCTACTTTTATTAATAATAAATTAGTATTTTATAATAATGGAGATTTATTGATTGATAATTCCAGTTTCTTCAATAGTTTAGGTTGTGTTGTTAATGCTGATGAAGATTCTAGAACAACAACTGTTACAAATTCCAAATTTATCAATGGTAAATATGGTAATTCTATTTTGTCATTTTCTAGAAATAAGTTCCCTACACTAATTGAAAACTGTACTTTTGAAAATTTTTATTCTACTGCTAATACTGGTGGAATTATTGGAGTAAGTACTATTGGAGCAGATTTTAGAATTAACAACTGCAGTTTTATTAACAATACTTTAGATGCAAAAGGAATGTTTACACCAACATCTGATAAATACGGTGTAGTTATACGTGTTGGTATTACAACAGATGTATTATTTAACATTACAAATTGTGTTTTTGCAAATAATAAAGGTATTAATGGAGCAATTGGTGTTATTCAGCAAGTTAACTCTTATATTAATGTAACTCATTCTGTTTTTGTAAATAATACAGATTACTATGGAAATACTATTGTAAATGGCGGTTCAAGAGGAACAAGCCTTTATGATTATAACTGGTGGGGAAGTGATAATCCTGATTTTACTACATTAGTTAAAGATACAAAAAATCCAGTTAATAAATGGGCTATTTTAGATATGGATTATACTCCTTCAACTAATATAAAACCTGGAAACACAATTACAGTTGCAGCTGGTTTAACCAAATATACTGATGTTGACGGAAATATACATATATTAAATGATAAACTTCCAGATTATGGAAATGTTACTTTTGAATTCCAGGATGGAACTAAAAAAGTGGTACCTATTGAAAATGGACTGGCTAAAATAGATTATGTAGTTAAAAGTGGAGAAAACATTGTCTGGGCAACATTGAATAATCAAAAAACAAATATTACAATTGTAACTAAAGATTTAGATACTATTTATGTATCTCCAGATGGTGATGACTCTAATGAAGGATCTAAATTAAGTCCGGTTAAAACAATAGCTAAAGCAATTGAACTTGCAAATACTGGTAAAATAGTTCTTCTTCAGGGAAACTATGTTGAAAACAATGTTATTGTAAATAAAAATGTAAATATAACTGGTGAAGGAAATGTTGTTGTTGACGGTAATGCTTCAGGAGTAGTTTTCACTATTAATTCCGGAAATACAGTTTATTTAAAAAATTTAAATGTTAAAAATGCAGTTAATGCTAAAGATGGTGGGGCTATTTACAATAATGGAGCTAATCTTTATTTGGATTCTGTTAATTTATATGAAAATATAGCAGGAAATGGTGGAGCTATTTACAATACTAACAAAGGAACTATTGTAATTACTAATTCTAAATTACATAATAACAATAACACAGCTAAATTCGGATGGAATAAAGGAGGATCAGCTATTTACAATACTGCTTCATCAAAAGTAACTATTGAAAATTGTGAAATTTACTCAAATAATGCTCTTAGTGACGGAACAATTCAGTCATATAATTCTGATTTAATAATCAAAAATTCAAAATTCTTCAATAACACTGCTAAATGGGGAGGAGCATTTTATGGTGAAAATGCAAATATAATTGTAGATAACTGTAACTTCTACAATAATACTGCTAATAATGCAGTTATTTATGCAAGAACATCCACTGTAAACATTACCAACTCTTTCATTCGTTTTAACAAAGCAATTAATTATCCAAGTGCAATTCAGAATTATGGAAGTAAAATTACAATTGATAACACTACAATAGCTAATAATACTGGTACTAAAGCAGCTATTATAAATCAGGATTTATCCAGTGTTAGTACTAGTTTAATTATAATCAATTCAAGAATTTATAATAATACTAATGGTGCAGTTTATAATGATAAATATTCAGATAATTCAAACATTACATTAGATATAAATAACTGTGCTATTTTTAATAATGGAGACAATCCTGTTATTCAGCATGGAACTAAATCTAGCGGTATTTATATAACTGCAAATACTAACTGGTGGGGTTCTAATAAAAATCCTGCAGATATTGCCGGCGATGGAGTTAATATTGATAACTGGATTATTTTACAGGTAACTTATGATGACAGGGGAATTCCTGTTCTTTACGACCAATTTGACATTGAAGCTAATTTAAATTACTATGTTACAAAAGACGGTAAAAATGGAACTGTTTTAAATAATCATATATTTGATGGTTTAGTTGTTAATTTTGATACAACAACCGGTTATTTAACTAAAAATAAAGCAATTATTTCTAATGGAATGGCTGTTTCAAAATACAGTGTTTTAACTCAAACAGCAAATATTATTGTTGTTAAATTTGATAATCAGACAATTACTATAGATTTAAATGCAAATTATTATAATGGAACAACTTATGTTTCTACCGATGGTAAAGATACAAATGACGGATCTATAGATTCTCCTGTAGCTTCTCTTGAAAAGGCATTGTCTATTAATAAAAATGGTAATATTATAATTCTTAATGGAACTTATATTGTCAGAAATGTAAAAATCGATGGAAATTACAATATTGCTGGTGAAGGCAGTGTAACCCTTAGCGGTGCAGATGTTGAGCGTGTTTTATATATTCTTGAAGGAAAAGTAATAATTAAAAATATTAACTTTACAAATGGAAGAACTTTAAGTGAAAGCGGAGCTTTAATTGGAAATGCTGGTGACTTAACATTAATCAATACTACATTATCCAATTCAAAGTCAAGTAAGAATGGAGGAGCTATTTATAATGCAGGTAATTTAACAGTAATTAATGCTACAATAGCTAATAACAAAGCAACAATTGGTGGAGCTATATTTATTGATAAATTCAATGATTACAATTACAATATCAAATTCCAAAATGTTGTATTTAAAGATAATGAAGCTTCAGGTGAGAATAATCATGCAGGTGGAGCTATTTATGCTCAAGCTGTTGGAGGGCAAATATTAATCGATAACTGTTCATTTATTTCAAATTCAGTTTCTAAAAACTTTGCTGGTGGAGCTATTCATGCCCTTCAGCTTATTGATGGAATAAAAATTACAAATTCCAAATTCATCAATAACACTGCAAATTCACCTGAAAATTATGGTGGGGGAGCAATTTGTTTTATTGGTGGAAACACTGAAAGAATGGGCAAATTAGATATTTCTGATTCAGTATTTGAAGACAATAAAGATAATGTAGCTGGAGCAATCTATATCAGAGGTTCAACTTTAGATATATCATACTCTGCTTTAATCAATAATGGAAACACAGCTATATACAAAGGAGTTAGCAGCTATGTCATTACCAAAATAACAGCAGATAATAATTGGTGGGGAACTAATAACAATCCGTCTGCATTTGTCAATGGTGAAATTGTTTCAAAATGGATTGTAATGACATTTACTAATGATACTCCCCTTACTCAAGGAAATAAAGTTTTATTAACTGTAGCTTTAGATACTTTAAATGACGGATCCAAATTAGATAAAGCATTAGAATTTGCACGTCCTGTAACAATTGTAACACCTACAGAAACATTCAGTAATCAGTATAATGTTGAGTACACAATCCCTGAAAAAGTAACTATTATTTCAGCTACTATAGATAATCAATCTATTTACTTATATTCAGCTAAAACAAACACAACACTTAATATAAATGATACTACTGTTAATTTAGGTAGAAATATAAATTTAACTGCTGTCATAAAAGATGCAATTGGAAATAATATTCCTATGGGTGCTGTTGAGTTTTATATTAATGATAAACTGGTAGGTAGTGCTGATGTTAAAAATGGTGTAGCTACTTTAGTTCTATCAAATAATTATGCAGAAGGCAGTTATAATATAGTTGCAAAATATGGAGATGTTAATGGTGTTTATAATCAGAGTATGGATAAAGCAGTCCTTAAAGTCATTTCAACTTCTTTAATTGTAACAAATTCAACATTTTTCAACTTCTTTGATAATGATGGTATGCTTAAAGAAAGTATTGATGCAAATGAATTAATATTTTCAGGTTTATTTAGTGGCCTTGGAGTAAATACAATTACTATTGACAGAGCTATTAAGCTTAAAGGCACTAATTCAACTACTTTAGATAATATCTTTTTAGAGTTAATCGGTAATGGCATATCTGTTGATAACTTTACAATAAATATAAATAAACAGAATTATGGTATTTATATAACAAATGTAGATAAGGTTATTGTTAAAAATTCATTAATTAATTTTAATGATGTTGGTACATCTGATGCAATGGCTATTTATGCAAATGGAGTAAGTAATTTACAGTTAGTTAATAACACAATCATATATTCTGGTCAAAGTAAAGGCAAAACTCTTAATCATCCAGTTCATATTGATGATTGTAAAGGTGCTGTAATTGAAAATAACACTATCAATGCTAAAATGCCTTCTCTTGCAATTGATTACGATAAAATTACTTATGCAGCTATAACTTACAGTGCAGCAGTCTTTATAGACAATAGTGATAATGTTAAAGTCATAAATAATAGAGTTACAAATGCATATACTACTTTCGGCGGAATGTTTGATACTATTGAAGGAATTTTAATAAGAGCTTCTAAAAATCCTGTTGTTAAATTAAATATAATTGATGTAACAGGACATAATTATACCTATGCTTTAAAATTTGTCAGTGTAATGGACAGTGATTATAATGTTGTCGGATGTTTAAACATAAATGTTGCAGACAATATCATCACTTCAAAATGTGATTATTACTATGCAAATGCTATTGAAGTAGATGGCCCTATCACAGGTAAATTATTTAATAATTCTGTTAGTGTTGAAGCTTTAGATGTTGTTTATGGAATATATTCACAAGCAATAAATGGGGCGGTTAATGTTGATTATATAAACAATACAATATTAGCTAATGCTCATACAGCTTATGCTATGGAGCTTATGGGAAATGATGAAAAGGTCACTGGAAATACAATAATCTCAAAAGGTAATATTACAATGGGTATAATGTCTTCTTCTAAAAATCTTAAAGTATTTAATAATACAATTAAATCTTTAGGAAGTGGAATTGGACCTATTACTGGTGGTGATGTTCTTGGAGGAGCAAATACTGGAATTATAATTACTGGAGATAAAAACAGTGTAAAATACTCTAAATTAGAAGCTTATAACAATACAATAATTGCTAATGGTGATTATACAGTAATGATTGATAAACGCAATACTCAGGTAAATACAGTTACAGGCAATTATTTGGTATCTGGCAAATTCCTTGGAGATAAATCTGTTAATGCTTCACAATTAAATAAAGTTTATAATAACACTCCTGATGCATTCCCAACAGTAATTGTAGTTAAAGATGATGAATTATTTATAAATGAGAATTATACAATCTCATTAACTGATATTCATGGAAAAGAATTGTCTGGAATGAATATTATAATTAAATGTGGAGATAAAGTTTGGAAGGAAGTTACTGATGAATTTGGTAATGTTTCAATACCAATAGCTAGTTTAGGTGTTGGAACTCATTTGATTGAAGTAGTCTTTGAAGGTAGCGGATATTATGCTCCGTCAAAAACACTAAACAATTTAACAGTTAACAAATTCCCGTCTGTTATAAATTTAACTTCTGAAGATGTTTATGTTGGATCTGATGTAACTATTAAAGCGGAAGTTACTGATGGTGTAACTGGAGAAATAATATTTATTGTTAATAATAAGGAATATCCTGTTTTAATAAAAGACAATAAAGCTATTTTATCTATAGCTAATTTAAGTAGTGGAACATATGATGTTATAGCTAAATATGCTGGTAATGATTTATATGGTTCTGCATCAGCTAATACAACTTTTAAAATAAATAAATATTCATCTGATATTAAAGCTGATACAAATGTTAGTGGCAATGATTTAAGTGTAAGTATTGTTTTACCTGAAGATGCTACTGGAAATGTAATTGTTAGTGTAGATGGTAAAAAAGAAAGTGTTGCTGTAAACAATGGTAGTGCTAAAGTGGTTATTAATAATTTAACTAGTGGAAATCATAGTGTTGAAATTAATTATAGTGGTGATGATAAATATGCTTCTGCTACTTTGATTAGAAACATAACAGTAATTCCTGTAGAATTTAAGTTAAGTATTAATGAACTTATTAAATTCCATGGAGGAACAGACAAGCTTATAGCTACTTTAATTGATGGTCAAGGAAATCCAATTATTAACGCATCAATTGTTTTTACTGTCAATGGTGTGAATTATACTAAATACACTAATAAGAGTGGTGTTGCTTCAATGGGCATTAATTTAAAAGCCGGAGTTTATAATGCATCAGCTACTTACAATAGCACAACAGTTAGCTCAACAGTAACAATTAAATCTACTGTTATTGGCTATGATATTGTTAAAATGTTTAGAAATGCAACTCAGTATTCTGCACTATTCTTAGACAGCAACGGTAATGCTTTAGTAAACACTACTGTTAAGTTTAACATTAACGGTGTTTTCTATACTAAATCTACCAATAATAAAGGTATAGCTACTTTAAACATCCAACTGATTCCTAAGGAATACATTATAACCAATTATAATCTTGTTACCGGTGAGGAAAACTCAAATAAAGTAACTGTCAAATCATTACTTGTTGATAACTCTGATTTGATTAAATACTACTTAAATGAATCCAGCTATACTCTTAAAGTAATTGGTAAAGACGGTAAAGTAGCAGCTGGTCAGGAAGTAACCTTCAACATCAACGGAGTATTTTACCACAGAGTATCTAATGATGATGGAATTGTCAGTTTAGGTATTAAGTTACGTCCGGGCACCTACATCGTAACAGCTGAATACGAAGGCTGCTGGGTATCTAACAACATTACAGTATTGCCAACTTTAATTACCAAAGATCTTGACATGAAATACTTAGACGGCAGCAACTTCACTGCACAAACATTAGACGGTCAAGGCAAGCCATTATCTAAGCAGAACATATCATTTAACGTAAACGGTGTATTCTACCATAAAACAACTGATGAAAACGGTATAGCTAACTTGAATATACGCTTAAACCCAGGTAAATATATCATTACTTCTATCTGGAACGAATACCAAGTTGGAAACAATATTACAATTGCTTAAAAAAGAAGATTTTAAATTCTTCTTTACTTTTTTTTCTTTTTAAGGGTGTCCGCCAAAATTGAATTTTGGCTGACTTGTTGATTTTTTTTAAAATATTGTTACATCAAGTTTTAATTGGTTTTTAATGGATGTGCTTTCGCAGAAATCTTCTAAATCTTCTGTTGTGTTTTTTATTTCTTGTTTTATGTTGTGTAGTCGTATTAAATTATATGCTAATGCATCTAAGTTTATTCTTTCTTCTGTTTTTACCATTCCGATGACTACTTCTTTTTCTATTTGGAATTGTTCTTTGAATATTCCAAATGGTCCTTCAACGCTTGATCTTTTGCTATATTCGTCTTTATATTCCTGTTTTTCCATTTTTTCGTTCATTGCTTTTTGCATTTCTGATCCGTATTCTGTGATGGTTTTGTGTGTTTGTTTGCCTGTTAAGCATTTGTTTCGTGCTTTGCAGTTTTTACAGGCTTCATAATTGTTGTAGAGTCTTTTTATTTTGTCTGGTTTTTCTGGATCTTTGTGTGGTTCGATGTATTTTGCGAAAAAGTGCATATATTGATTTTTTGGGCATTTGAATGCATCTAATTCATAATCATATTCAAAATGGTCTTTATGGTATGGATTTGGATTTAATTTTCCTATTTTTTCTTTACTTTGCTTTCTATTTGGTATTAAACCATCTATTTTTTTATCTGCTAAGTATGATAGTGATATTTGGTTTAAGTATATTGTATCGGCACTTATATACTTTGGTGTGGTGTTAATGTTTCTTATTGCTCTTTCTGCGATTATTGGTAGTTCGTAGTGGTCTGTCGGGTTTTGTGTGACGTTTATTGCACAGATTAATTTGGTATCATAATCGACTGCAGATTGGATATTATAAGCAACCATGAAGTTTCCTTTCTTTCCTTTCATAAATCTTGCTTCTATATCATTTACTGGAATTTTATCCTGTCCTGTGAATGTAAATTGTGTTTTTATTCCATATAATAGTTCTAATTTATCTTCATCATCTATGTCTTTCTTTTCCAATAATCTTTGAGCAGGTTTGTGAAGTTTTTCAAGACATTCAGGGTCAATAGGTCGTCCTTCGTAGTAATCGATCAATATTTGAGTTTCTTTTTTTGTAATGGTGTTGTTGTTGGAATTGTATGCTTTTTTGATGGTTCCATCAATGGCAACGTGATTAAATTCAGTGAATCCTTCATCAAAGGCCTTTTTTAATGTCATTTGCAGCAATACTTCAAAATAATGGCCATATTCTCTTCGATATCTTTGGATTGATCTTTCAGAAGGTCTAATATCATCGCACACGTATTTAAATATATCATGGTATCGCGCCATATCTGCAATTATTGATGTTCTATCAATATGTTGGATTTTGGCATAAATAAGCAATTTTAACATGGAATCCACTGGAAGGGAGTCTCTTCCTTTCTTTTTCTTGGGTTCTTTGATATTTAAAAGTGGAAAAACTTCTTCAACAAATTCAACAACAAAACGAGAAATATGATTCTCCGGAACATTCCAATCAAGAGTATTAATGCCCAATTTTGCCTGATTCCTATCAAACTTTCTTTTAACCATAAATAACAACACCAAAACAACTTATATCTAATATAAAATATGTACAACAAAGTATATAAACTTAACTGTCTTAAAACCATTAAAAATCAAAAATAAGAATAAAATAAAACTAAACAATAATTTAAAAAATAATTAAACCAAATAAAATAAAATAAACAAAAATTAATTGAAATATATTAAAAATAATAAAAATTAAGCCCAAAAATTTTTTTGACGAAAAATCAAAAATCAATTTTGGCGGACACCCTTAACTTTAATAATACTGTTATATTGAAGTATAGGTGATATTATTTGTTTTTATCTTCAAAAGGATTATATTGTATTAGAGCAAATATATATTATATGCATTCATATAGTTGGATAAATGGCATAATATGGATGCTAAGAATATTCTTATATATAATGGAGAGATTAATTATGAATAAAAAGATACTTGTTTTTCTTCTTGTTGCTATAGTTGCTCTTTCACTTTCAGCAGTTTCTGCTGCTGATAACACAACTGATGATGTTAGTGTATTATCATCTTATGATGATAATGCAGTTGTAAGTGAAGCAACTAATGATATATCTATAGATGTTACAGCTAAAGATATCACTTATGGTGAAAATGCAACTGTCGAAGCTAAAATAATTCCAAATACTACTACTGGTAATATTAAATTCAGTTTAGATAATAAAATCAATCAATCTGGAGTTATTGCTAATGGTAGTGCAAGTGTAATTTTTACAAACTTAGAAATTGGTAAACATAGTATAATTGCAAGTTATAATGGAACTAATTCCACCCCATTTGTATTTAATGTAAATAAAATTTCTGTGTATAACATGACTATAGATGCACCTGCTGTATTCTATGGAAATAATGTTTCTGCAGTTATAACTTTACCTGAAGATGCAACTGGTGATGTAAATATAACTATTGGCAATAAAACTTACAATGGAAAACTTGTTAGTGGTAAAACTACTATTGCTATACCAAATTTAGCTACAGGAAATACTAATGCTACTGTAGTTTACTTTGGTGATAAAAAATATGCTAATAAAACTATTAACACTACTTTCACTGTAACTGGTAACACTGTTACAAATGATACCTTTTTCACTTACTTTGGGAAAGATGGTGTTTTAAATAATGATATTACATTTTCTGATTTAATATTTGCAGGTAATTTCAGTGGACTTAATTTAAGTACCCTTACTATTGATAAAAAAATCAATTTAATTGGTGAAAAAGCTATTTTAAAGGATATTTCCCTTGTAATTAAAGCAGATAATATTTCTGTTTCTAATTTTGCCATTGTTTTAACTAACACTAGTGGTGTTGAATCAGCAATTGATGTAAGAGGAGCTAATGCAAATATAGATGCCAACATATTTTCAGTTAATAGTGCTTTTGATAAAAACAGTTTTGTAATTAATGCTGAAAATGCAGTTAATTTAACTATTAACAACAACACTATTGTTTATTCCGGTAAAACTAATGGCAATGGCATTAATAATATTATTAGAATAATTGATTCTGATAATGTGAATATTTTAAATAATTATATTTTTGCTGAAATCCCTTCAGTTCCTGTAAATTATATGCCTCCTACTTGGGCTGCTACTGTAATGTCTGCAGGTATTTATGTTGAAGGATCTGCTAATTTAAATATAGCTTCAAACAATATTGCTATCGAATATAACAATGCTAGTGGAGCTTATGATACTATTCATAATTTATACATTGAAGGTGGAAATAATGCAATTATAGAAAACAACAATATAAGTACCAAAGGTCATACCTATGTTTACGGTATTACTATTAGTGGTAAAAACTTTACAATAGCATCAAATGCTTTTTACTCTGATTCTGATAACTATTATGCTGATGGTATTCAAATATATGACAATTCAAATGGTATTTTAAAAGACAATGAAGTGTTTGTTGAATCTCCAGTTGTTGCATATGGTATTTACTCAAGTAATTGGGGTGACAAAGCCAATAACATTACATACAACAACAATAATGTTGTAGGTAACTCCAGTTACATTTATGGTATTTATGTAAGTGGAAATAATGAAACTTTAATTGGAAACGAAATAACTCTTGTTGGTAACTTTACTACAGGTGTTGCATCTAGTGCAAGTACTGTAACCCTAAATAAAAATGATATTATCACTAATGGTAATAATATAGGTAATGCAAGCAAATGCGGTGACTCTATCATTGCTGAAACTACCGGTGTTAAAATTGCTTATGGTAATGCAACTGTAACTAACTGTACTGTTAAAACTACTGGTGAATACACAGTTAATACTACTGGTGCAGGATCTGTAACTTATAATTCTTTAGTTTCAAATGTTGGTTTAGGAGATAAAACTGTTCAGGCTAATAATAATACTATTGTAGCAAATAATGGTCCTAAATTCTTAATTGATGTTCCAGAACTTGTTAAAATTTATGGCAGTGCTGATAAACTTATTGCTATTTTGACTGATTCAAGTCATAATCCTATAGCAAATGCTAATATTACATTTAATATTAATGGTAGAAATTATACAAAACTTACTAATGGAACTGGTGTTGCATCTATGGATATTAATTTAGTATCAGGATCTTACAAAGTAACTGCTACTTATGAAAATACTACTGTAGAATCTAGCATAATTGTAACTCCAACTATATTAGCTAATGATATTGTTAAATTCTATCGTAATGATACTCATTTTGTTGCAAAATTCACTGACAGCAATGGTACAGCATTAAAAGATAATACTACTGTTAAATTCAATATTAATGGTGTATTCTATAAAGCAAATATTACTAATGGTACTGCTACATTACGTATTTGGTTAAACCCTGGAAAATATGTTTTAACTGCATTCAATTCTGTAACAGGTGAAGAATTAGGATTTAATGTTACTGTATTATCAACTGTAATAACTGAAAACTTAGTAAAATACTACAAAAATGAATCACAATTTGTTGTTAAAGTATTAAATGGTGATGGAACACCAGCTAATGGTACAAATGTAACCTTCAATATTAATGGTGTATTCTACACTAAAGAGGTTATTAATGGTACTGCTACATTAAATATTAATTTATATCCTGGTGATTATATCATTACAACTATGTATGGTAAATATGCAGTTGGAAATAATGTTACTGTATTGCCAACTTTAATTACAAAAGATTTAGACATGAAATTCCAAGACGGCAGCAATTTCACTGCAAAAACTTTAGATGGTCAAGGTAAACCATTAGCTAATCAAAACATAACATTTAATGTAAACGGTGTATTCTACAACAGAACAACTGATGAAAATGGTATGGCTAACTTACTAATTAGATTAAATCCAGGTAAATATATTATCACATCTATCTGGAACGAATACCAAGTTGGAAGAACTATAACAATTGCTTAAGAGATTTTAACTAATCTCTTATCTTTTTCTTTTTTTAGAAACTTTTATTATACTGTTTTATTTAAATAATATTATGGTTAACATAAGTAAACTCACAGCAGATGTTAACGTGTCTGAATATTATGATAAATATGTTGACATAGAAAAATTTTTAGAAATCTGTAAAGAATGTGATCAGTATGACAACAATTGGGGTTGCCCTCCTTTTGATTTTGACCCTGATGAAATCTGGAATTCATATAATAAACTTAAAATAATTGCTTTTAAATTTGATTTTTCACAAGAGGAGTTAGACAGAACATATACCCCTAATGAATTGAATTTTATTATAAAAAGACTTGAGCGAATGAAAGTCAAATTAATGAATGACATATATGCATTGGAAAGTGAAGATTCTTTAGGTTTATTTATTGGGCACTGTAATTTATGTATGAAATGCACTAAAACAATTGGTATGCCTTGTAAGATGCCATTTAAGTTAAGATATTCTATTGAATCACTTGGTGGGGATGTTGACAGAACAATTGAAGATACTTTTGGTTATAAAATCATCTATGCAAAAGATGGGAAATTACCTGAATATATGATTTTTGTCGGTGGTTTACTCTATGACAAAAAATAACTTTCCTTGGAGGATAAAAAAATGAAAATTGGTATAATTGGTGGAACAGGACCTCAAGGTCTTGGAATTGCAAAACGTTTAGCTATTGCAGGTGAAGATGTAATTGTGGGATCTCGTAAAGAAGAAAAAGCTTTAACTGTTGTTGGTGAAGCTAATGAGGAAATTAAAGAGCACAATCCTAAAGAGTTAGTTGGTATGGCTAATGAAGATGCAGCAGCTGCAGCTGATGTGTTAATTTTAACCGTACCTTTACAGGCTCAAAGTGCAACTTTAAAGACTATTAAAGAAAATGCAAAAGGAAAAGTACTTTTAGATGCAACTGTACCATTGGAAACAGCTATTGGCGGACCGGTAAGTAATCCTTTACATATAAATCCGGGTTCAGCAGCAGAAAGGGCGGCAAAAATCTTAAAAGATGCAGATGTTAAAGTCGTTGCAGCATTTAACAATATCAGTAACTCTCATTTGGCAAATATTCCAGACCCAATTGAATGTGACTGTTTGATTTGTGGTGATGATAAGGAAGCTAAAGAGATAGCTAGTGATATTATTGAAAAAATACCTGGTTTAAGATCTATTGATATTGGGCCTTTAAATAAAGCTCATTTAATTGAATCTATTACCCCATTGCTAATTGGTATGAACATTAAATTCAAATCTCATTATGGCGGATTTAGAATAACTGGTATTGATTTTGAATAAAATCTTTACCTTATTTTTTTTGAATTACAATGAAAAAAGTAAAAATAACAGTTTTAAAAACAACATTCCAAGAGGATTTGGCTAAAGAATATGGTATTGATGATTTGGGAGTATGTCCGATTCTAAATGAAGGTGAAGTTTATTATGGGGATTGGGCAAAGCCTGAAGGCTTTTGTGATGAAGCATGGAAAGCAATATATCAGTATGTATTTGCATTGTCTCACGGTGTTGATGATTTATTTTATTATGGGGATTGGATTAAAAAACCAGGTATAGCTATTGTCAGTTGTAATGATGGGTTAAGGCCAGTTATATTTAAATTGGAAACTACTGATATTGAATCTACTTCAGATGATTAAAATTTTCCTGTGCTTTTTTGTAAAATAATCCTAATTCTTTTCCATTAACAAAAATATGGCTTACAGTAATAGCTACACTCATTTCATAGTTTTTATTTACTTTTCCCCAGGTTATTAATGGTTGTATTTGATTTCCAGTTAATATTCCACTTGTTATTGATTCAAAATCAACCCATGGGATACAGGAGTAATTAGCTATATTTTCACAGTCTCGTTTTTCCATTTTAACATTGAATTCATCTATTTTGCCGGATAACACATCAGCTGATGTTTTTTTAACATAATTATGCCAGTTTTCAAAGTCATTAAATGTTTCAGGTGGTTTTACTCTCATTTCTTTATAGATTTCATTGTTTTCATCCATTATTGGGCAGACTCCATCTAAATAATCATGCTCAATTACTTTATCGTTAACTATTCTTCTTTTAAGCTGAGGTATGGAGTTTACAGCTTCCATTAAACACCCTAAAGACAATACAAAAAATGAATAGTTATTTTCTTTTGAATATTTCCACATTTTTTCAACGTTGATTCTGGCAGTCATTGAATATCTTGATGACTGGAAATTAATAAAAGGATTTTCATTTAAATTAAAATCAATTTCTTTCATATTTATTTCACCTTTTAAATTGAACTTTTTTTGATAGTTACTTTTTTATACTTATATTTTAATAAATATTAATGTTAAATTCATAAATATTTTGTTAATTTGTTTAAAAAAAGGTTGTTTTAACGATGAAAGTTGTTATTGTTGGTGGGGGAGCAGGCGGAATGTCTACTGCCTCAAATATTAGGCGTTTAGATAAAGATGCAGAAATTACTGTTATAACTCGTGATGAAAATGTGGCATATTCTCCATGTGCTATTCCTTATGTATTGTCTGGAAAGATTTCTTCTTTTGACGATATTATTATGAAAACACCTGAAGATTATAAAGAAGTCAATATTGATGTTTTAATAAAATCTGAAGTAACTGCAGTTGACAGCAGTAAAAAAACTGTCACTTATGAAAATGCAGATGGTGAAAAAACTATTGATTATGATAAATTGGTTTTAGCTACTGGGGGAAACCCCTTTGTACCTCCTATGGAAGGTGTGGATTTAGAGGGTGTTTTCCAAATAAGAAACATTGAGGACGGTAGGAAAGTTCAGCAATGGGCTAAAACTTCTAAAAGTGCTGTTGTAACTGGTGCCGGATTAATTGGTATTGAAATTGTTTTTGCTCTTAAAGAATTAGGTTTAAATGTTACTTTAAGTGAAATGATGCCTCAAATTGTTCCAAGATCTCTTGATAGTGATATGGCTGATATTTTAACCAGATATTTGAAAATGGAAAATATTCATGTAATGCTTGGTGAACCTATTACTAAATTGGAAGGAGAAGGTGGAAAAGTTAAAAAAGCATATTTCGGTGACGGAAGCTGTATTGATGCAGATATGGTTATTTTAGCTACTGGTGTAAGGCCTGAATTGGAATTAGCTAAAATGGCTGGCTGTGATATCGGAAGATGGGCTATTTTAGTTAATGAAAAAATGGAAACTTCTGTTGAAGATGTTTATGCTCTTGGAGACTGTGTTGAATCTCAGGATTTAATTCTTCAAGCTAATACCATCAGTCATTTAGGTACTACTGCTGTTCGTGAATCCAAGACATTAGCTCGTACAATAACTGGTAAAAAATCTAATTTCAATCCTGTATTAAATGCTATGGTTTCTAAAGTAGGTAAATTAGAGTTTGGTGCTGTTGGTTTAACTTCCAGTTTTGCTCAGCAAAACAATATTAAACCTATTGTTGAAAAAGTAGAAGCACTTACAAGAGCCCGTTATTATCCTAATGCTAAACCTATGGATATTAAGATTATCTGTGACTGTAATGGTAGAATTATCGGTTGTCAAATAATTGCTGAAGAAAGAGTAGCTGAAAGAATTGATACAATGACTTTAGCTATTACTCAGGGCTTAAGTTGCTTTGAATTAAGTAATGTTGAATTTGCTTATGCGCCTCCAGTATCTATGGTTACTGATCCTTTAGTACTTGCTGTAGAAGAAGTTAGTAAGAAATTTAACTAACTTTTACGTGTAAACTTTTAAATACTTTTAGTTACTATAATATATTATATAAGAAATAAAATTTTTAGAGAGTGATATTATGCCAGAACATGGACATCATGGTCATGGAGGAGAAATGACTCCTGAACAACAAAAACAAATGATTGAACAACAGCTCAACCTCTCAAAAAACTTAGGACAAATTAAATATAAAATTGCTGTTATGAGTGGTAAAGGTGGAGTTGGAAAATCAACAGTAGCTGCAAATATTGCAGAAGCTTTTCAAAAAGAAGGATTTACTACAGGAATATTGGATGCAGATATTCATGGTCCAAACATACCAAAAATGTTAGGTGTAGAAGATCAGGACATTATGATTAACGAAGAACGTCATATGATGCCGGTTGAAGCACCAAGCGGTCTTAAAGTAATGTCAATGGCATTTATGTTAGACAGTATCGACACACCTATTATCTGGAGAGGTCCACAAAAAACAGGAAGTATTAAACAGTTAATAGCTGATGTAGCATGGGGTCCTCTTGATGTTCTTATTATTGATAACCCGCCGGGCACTGGTGATGAACCATTAACAGTTTTACAGACAATTCCTGATATTGATGCAGTAGTTATGGTAACTACTCCTAATGTAGTATCCCAGGAAGATGTTTTAAAATGTGTAAAAATGGTTGAAATGTTAAATGTGGAAAACATTGGTTTAGTTGAAAACATGGCTTACTATGAATGTCCGCATTGTGGTGAAAAACTCCATATCTTTGGTAAAGGTGATGGAAAAGAGTTTGCTGATGAAATGGAAATTACTTATCTTGGAGATTTACCATTAACTGAAAAAGTATCAAATTCACCTAATAAAGGTGGAGTAATGGTTACTATTGAACCTAAATCAGATGTAACTAAAAGATTCACTGAAATAGTTAATGATATTCAGGATGATTTCTTTAAAAAAGAAGATTAATTCTCTTCTTTTTAAACTACTTTTTTTATAAAATATTTAATGTCTTATAATGGCTATGTAAACTGCATTAATAAGGGCAATATCTTTAGAAGAAATAAAATATAAACAGCAACTCCAGTTATGATGATATATAGATTGGAGGCAATGTAACTACTGGAAATAACGTTGTTAATTAGCTGTTTGTGTTCCAGCAATAGCTATAAAAGAAATTAAAAATGATTTGTATGAAGTATGATTTTGACAGCATAATTAATCGTAAAAATACCAACTGCTTAAAATGGGATTTATTTGATACTAAGCTGCCGATGTGGGTAGCTGATATGGATTTTAAAGTTGCACCTGAAATATCCGGAGAAATTATAAATAAAGCTAATGAAAATCTCTATGGATATGCCATAATTCCAGATGAATGGTACGATGCATATATTAATTGGTGGAAATATTACGGATTAAATATGGATAAAAACAATTTAAAATTTGCCAATGGGGTAATGCCTGCAATAGCAACTATTATTCGTAAATTAACTAAAGAAAACGATAAAATTTTAATACAAACTCCTGTGTATCATGTATTTTTCTATGTAATTGAAGATAATAACAGAGAAATTGTGGAAAATCAGTTAGTGTATAAAAATGGAAGCTATGAAATTGACTTTAAGGATTTGGAAGAAAAATTAGCTGATGAAAATGTAACTCTGATGATGCTTTGCAATCCTCACAATCCTGTTGGTAAAATATGGTCCAGAAAGGATTTGGAAAAAATAGCTGATTTGTGTGCTAAATATGATGTAAATATAATATCTGATGAAATTCATTGTGATTTAACTGATCCAGATAAAAAATATACTCCTTTTGCCAGTATAAGCAATTATGATTCTGTTACAACAGTTTCTCCCACTAAATCATTTAATATAGCGGGATTGAATACTGCTGCAGTTTATATTGTTGGAGATAAATTAAAGGAAGATATTTTCAATGCTTTAGATGTTGAGTGGGTTAGTAGAGCCAATATTTTTGCTATAACTGGTGCAATAGCAGCATATAAAAATGGCAGGCCTTGGCTTGATGAATTACGCCAGTATCTCTATGACAATAAGAAATTTGTAGCTGATTTTATAAAAGATGAAATTCCTGAAATTAAGTTAATAGATGCAGATGCTACTTATTTATTATGGCTGGACTGTTCCAGTTTAGATATTTCTTCAAAGGATTTTGTTAAGTTTTTAAATGAAAAAACTGGGGTGCTGTTATCTGCAGGTGTTGATTTTAGTAAAAACAGTGATGAATTTTTAAGGTTAAACATTGCCTGTCCAAGAAAATTATTAATGGACGGTTTGAAAGCTATTAAAAAAGGAGTAGCTATTTATAAATAAATTTAAGTGCAGCAGAGTTTATTTCATAATAGTCTCTTCTTTTATATCCTAAATGTATTCCGCTTTTAGAGGCTCTGGTTTCCAATCTGACCATACCGTATGAAAAATCTCTCAATTTATCAATTGCATTTTCATCAATAGCTTTACTAAAACATGCATATCCTGAATTGGTTTTTATTTTATCTTTTGATGAAAACAGTTCTTCATTGTTTGTAATGTCTACATACACTCCTTCTTCATCAAAATCAGCATATTTTCCGCTAAATGCTTCTTCGTTCATAGCCAATTTAGTTACCTGATATGAAAGCAATGTTAAATTATCACTTGGATTCATTTTTATTTCAATATCTGAGTTTATTTCAGGATGTTTATCTAGGTATTTCTGATATTTTTCTTCAGCAAGATAAAATCCCCTTAAAAAATTTGCTTCAATAGGTAATTTGGGTTCTGATTGTTTTAAGAATTTTAAAACTGTTTTTGCATCTTTACTTTCATGCCAGTAAATTCCTAATTTGTGTTGCGGTTTGGCTGGTTTTTTAATTATTTTTAGAAATTCTTTAAGTATTTCTTCCAATGTTGTTTCATAAGTATTGTAATTTACTTTTACACATTCTACATGTTTTGTTTTACCTGCAGCTACTTTTTCATATGTTGGATCATGGGTTATACCATTTGCATATCCTGTTTCTGTTTGTATAACTCCATTTAATCTTGAAATGTATGCTTCCACTTCCCAAAAGCACCCTCCAGCCAGGTAGATTGTTTTAATGTTGTATTTCATAATATTTGTTTTAATATGATAAGATTTATAAATTATTCTAAATAAAAATGTAATATAGTTAATAATAAATTTTGGAGGAGAAATATGTTTTATAGTACAATAATGAAAATTGATTCAATTGATAGATTAAGGGATATTAGGGATGCATTATTAGTTGAGCAAGGTATTAATCCTACCCGTCAAGGTGAACAAGCTATTAAAGTGGTTGTTGATAGAATTGATGAAATTCAAGCTACTTTAGATAAATCTGCTTCAAGACAATAGAGTGATTTTGTGTTAAGATTTGTAACAACCAGAAGACGTCTGTTGAGAAAAGGTGTGTATAAGTATAATCGTGTTAGAACCAGACAACAGCAGTTTGTAAGGGAAAATAAGAATTTAGTTAAAACACATCAAAATCCTAAAAAAGAAATTTCTGCTACTAAAAGGCGTAAATTAAGACCAAAAAGAGAAGCAGATAAAGGATTTAAAATGTCTTATAGATATAAATATTATAGTAATTTTTCTATTGTCGATGATGAGGAAGCTGAAGAGGATGAATTATAATCTTTCTAATTCTTCTTTATTTATAATCTTTTTTTCATTGTGAATATTTACAATAATGCCTGTGAATTCATCATCTTTTTTAGCAAGGTCTTTGAATAATTTATCAGAAACTTTAATTGGTTCATAGCCACTTACTCCTAAATATTTGCAACCTTCATGATACATATCTAAGTCAGTAAATACAGCAATTTTGAAGTTTTCTGCATGACCGATAGCTATAAAATCTCTTTCATCACCTTCACCTAAAACCGGACAAATAAATTCCATATTAAAAACCACCATTTCGGTCCATCATAAAATTTTGTGAATGAGGATTAATCACCAAACCTTTAAAATTTTCATCATCATCGGCTAATTTTCCAATATCACCTGCAGATAAAACTTTACAGGATAATTTATCTAAAAATAAAGCTGATATTTTTTGTTTGCCTTCGCTATATTCGGTAATGTCTGTAAATATAGGGATAACATATTCTTTAGAACCTTGAGAAACATTGAATTTTACAAATCTTTCTGCTTCATCAATTAATGTTAAATAAACTTCTTTAGAGTATGTTTCTTTGATATTTGTTTTAACAGAGTTAAGTTCTATTGAATTTTCACTTTTGAGTTCTTTAGCTATTGTAGCATATAACTTTATAAATTCCTTTAGTTGACTTTTAGAAGCTTTCGTTCCGTCTTTTTTATAAGTTTCTAAATCTTCAGTTTTCATATATCTTTCTCCAGAGTATAATTGATTTATTATTTCATTTTTAAATTATATATAATTAATAAATTTACATTAATATTAATTCATAGATGCATTCTTGACTTTAACATGATGAAACTTCCAATAGATTCGCTGTTAAGTTACTAAACAATATTTTTATAAATTATTTTTATTTAGTAAAATTGTTGTCAGTTTATAATATTCTTTTCAAAAGCTGATCTGCTTTCAAGTAAAAGAAAGTTTAATGCTATACTTTTTTATATTATATGCAAATTGGTCATATGATTTTATGCAAAGTTGCCCAATGATTTTATGCAAATTGGTCATATGATTTTATGCAAAGTTGCCCAATTAATTTATATGTGATAAAATTAATATATGAATTAGAGGAAGTATACCATGGCATTTAAATATAAATCTCGACTTATTGATGAGGAAATTGATGAATATTTAGAAATGATTGGCGCAATTCTTATTGAAGGTCCAAAATGGTGCGGTAAAACAACAACAGCCGAACAACATGCAAAAAGCAGTATTAAACTACAGGACACAGATCAATCTGAAAATTATTTAAGATGGGCTAAAATACAGCCATCCATACTTCTTGAAGGAGAAAAACCTAGACTTATTGATGAATGGCAAATGGCACCGATTTTATGGGATGCTGTGAGAAACAGTGTTGATGAACTTCATGAAGACGGTTTATATATCTTAACAGGCTCAACTACTATTGAGGATATAGAAGTGATGCACACAGGTACTGGAAGAATCCATAGAGTTCTTATGAGAACAATGAGTCTTTATGAAAGCGGTGAATCAAATGGTAAAATTTCAATTTTAGAACTTTTTAAAAATCCTTGTATGAATATTAATGGCATTACTTCTGATTTAAGTGTTAAAGATTTGATATTTGCTGCTTGTAGAGGGGGATGGCCTGAAAGTTTAAATAAAAAATCTGAAAAAGCACAATTGTTTGTAGCAAAATCTTATGTGAAAAACATTTGTGAAATTAATGTTTCCTCTTTTGATGATGTTAAACGCGATCCTCAAAAAGTAAGAAACATTTTAAGGTCATATTCAAGAAATATTTCCACTTTAGCTTCAAACTCAACTATTTTAGCAGACATTAATGCTGAGTTTCAAAATATTAGTAAAAATACATATTATAATTATATTAATGCATTGAAGAGGTTGTTTGTCATAGAAGATGTTCCAGCATGGTCTCCAAGCATACGGTCTAAAAGTTCTATTAGGTCAAGTCCTAAAAAAGAATTTATTGATCCATCTATTGCTGTTGCAACACTAGGTTTATCACCACAAAGTTTAATGGATGATTTAAATACTTTTGGTTTTATTTTTGAAACATTATGTATTAGAGATTTAAGAGTTTATACCAGCAAGAAATGGGGAGAAATTTCTTATTATAATGATAGAAATGGTTTAGAAGCTGATTGTGTAATACATTTAGAAAATGGTGATTATGCTTTAATTGAATTTAAATTAGGTAGTGATGAAATAGAAAAAGGAGCTAAAAACTTATTAAAACTGAAGAATTTATTAAAAGAAAAAAATTTCAAAGAACCTAAATTTTTAGCAGTTATTACAGGCGGCAAATATGCTTATACAACAGAAGATGATGTAAAAGTAATTCCAATAGGTTGTTTATGTTAAATTATTTATTACATTTTATAGCATGGTTTATTCTATAATTAGCTGTTAACATTGAAAAAAAGTTTTAATATGATTTTTACCATATTCATTTTAATAACTTTATAAATTTCATTTTTTATCTAATTGAAGAAAAAGGAGAGTATATCTCCTGGTATAAATTCAGCAGCAGTCCTGGTGATCTTCAATGACATTCTGACTAAATATTACAAAGTCATATTTTGGTGGGTTAATAGCTATTCCAAGGAAAGTATCATCATCTAAGTAGGTTTCCAATATGTCTGTTGATGATACAATTTCAGTTTCAAACTCGGCTTCGCTGTCCTCTTTTTTAAATATTTCAATTGCTTCTTTTACTTCTTCATCATCTGTATATAATGGTATGAAGTATTCATCATCTTCACCTACTATTAATGAAACAATTTCTTTTTCTTCGCCGTCATTATGTGTTACAAGATAAAAATTATTGTCAAAGATTACATGGTCGATTTCGTGACCTAACTGATGTAATTCTTCATGGTTTTCTTCTGTTTCTTCAATGCTCATGTATTTTTCGATTAATTCTTTAAGGTTATTTTCTTTTATTTCCATTTAAAATCACCTATATATCTATAAATATGTTTAATTCATATATATAGAATTAAGGTTTTAACAATGTCAATTAGTTTAAAGGAAAAATTAGCCGAATTAATTTTTGAATATGATGAACTGAGGTTTCATATCTGTCCTAAAATTGAAGATATGTATCTGCTTAGTTTTGGTTTTCTTGAATGTGAAGCTTATAATTTGGATATTGAATTGGAAATGATTAAAAGATATATTGAGCTGTTTAATCAGGGTGAGGATTTATCTGAAATTGATGAAAAGCTGGATATTGAATTTGAAGAATCAGTTGGCATGTTGGAAAAATATATGGGCGAATTAGATTTAGCTATTGAACGAAAAGATATTCATTTTGAGTTGTCTAAAGATGATTTGGACAGTTTAAACAGTCTTTATTTGGATTTAATTTATAAATTGCATCCTTCTTTTAACCCTGTTCAAAGTATTTATGAGAAAGATTTGTTTGAAGAAATTGTAGATGCTTTTGAGAATTATGATTTAACTTCTATGAGATCTCTGGCTATTCTAATTCCTGAGGGCAAAACAATTTTTGAAGATGATGATGTTTTCATAAAATCAATTAGCCAAATCAATCAGGAAATTTATAATATTAAAAATAGCTATCCTTATAACAAAAAAAAGATTCTTGATGATGATGCATTATTTAAGGATTATAAGACTCAGTTATTGGATGTTGTAGCTAATGATTATTTGTTAATTGAAGAATACGGTAAAAAATTAGATGAATTAATTTAAATATATAATGAGTATTCATCCTCCTAAACACCACTAAAGGAGTAATAGCGAATACTCATTTTTAACCATCACCATTGTTCGTATTCGTAAAAAAATAAGATATATCAAAATACGAACAATACTATTTTTGTTTTTTAGATATATAAACTTTTATAATTTATTTTTAAAATATTGTTAATAAAATGTTATATATAAGTTAGTACAAATAGATTACTATGTTTTCAAAAAAGCTTTTCTTATCATTACTTTTAATTGCTTTAATAATATCTATGGGCTGTGCTAATGCAGTTGACAGTTCCAATTGGAAAACTGTAAAAATAAATGATGTTGATTTTAAAATTCCTCCAAAATATCAGGGTGGTGACATCAATAATGACCATATGAATTATCATTATAATGATTTAAATACATTTGGTATTTTATGTATTGAGGATTATATTGCAAGCAGTTACGGGTGCTGGCATAATTTCAAAGGCAAAAACCTAACTATAGGTTCACATGATGTAGCATACTTTTATCAGTACAATAACTTTGCAAAACATGATGTATCTCATGCTTATTTTTCATCAGGAGATTCAATATATTGTATATTCGGGGGCAGCGGATAAATGACTGATGAAATAGAGGAGATCATAATTAACACTCCTGATTCTTCATATGACACAAGTACCTTTTATGGAATATTAAATGAAGCAAAACAGGAGTATGATAGTGAACAGACAAATGACCAGTCATATTATGTTTCAACACCAAGTACTGAAAGAAACAATTATTACATATTTTGGTGGCGTTAAAAAGGTGATTAAATGAAAGAATGTCCAAGATGTGGCAGTAAATACGAAGATAATAACAGCAATTATTGTATTGATTGTGGATCAAGACTTATTAATCTGAATTCTTTAAACAAACCTGCATCAAATATAACTAAACATAAAAAAAGAGGATACTATAAAACTGGAGATTATGCAAGGGATTTAAGAGTAGCTGAAGAATTATATAAACTATATGATAGAAACTGTGTTGCAAGATTGGATAATGTTAACGGACATTTACTTGCATCACAAGCAAGAAAAATGGATATTCTTATTGAACAGAATAATAAGATTATTAGTTTATTGGAAAAAATAACTAATAAACCTTAAAATTCTGATTCTATTGATTTGATTAAGTTATAAATAATTTTATTTGTGCTTACATCAACATCATATTTTTCACCTAACCGAATAACGCTTCCATTTAATGTATCGATTTCGGTTTTTATTTTCTTTTGAATATCCTGATATGTTGATGAATAATGGTTATATGTATCTGGAACTAGTTTTGAGTAGAATAATTTTTTATATTCATCCGGTGAATCCCATAATGTGGAGTATTCACTTTTTTTGATAACTGCAAATATTTCATCTATAATACTGTTCATAATATTTTTAGAGTATTCATTTTCAGTTAATTTACCATATGTGCAGTTAAGAATTACTCCTAATGGATTTAGAGCACAGTTATAAAGCATTTTAGCCCATAAATATTTATCAATTTCTGTTGTTGTTTCACATTTAATTCCTGATGCTGTAATCATTTGAGCTATTTTTTCTAAACAGTCAGGATCTGCATTTTGAAGTGATCCTAAAAGTATAGGTTCTGTGTATACAGTTATTTCACTGATATGTCTTTGAGGTCGTGAAAAACCTGTAATTACTCTTGCACAGTATACTTCATCTTTGGAAAAATATCTTAAAAAAGGTTCATCATTAGCAAATCCATTCTGGAATATGATTATTTTACAGTTATCTTTCAAGATTTCTTTATTTTTAGCTAATTTTTTACTTATATCCTCATTAGCTACTGTTTTACTGCATATAAAAACATAATCAAAAGTTTTTTCAGGAATGTCTTTATAATCATCATATACTTGATATTCATCAGGTGTAAAAGAGTAATGGTGGAATAATCCTGTTCTTTCAAGTCCGTTTTCTTTAATTGCAGTAGCTGTTTTTCCTGTTGCATAAAAGGATACATTTGCTTTTTGTGAAAGCATAGATGCACCTAATCCTAATCCTACTGCACCTGCTCCGTCAATTAAAATATTCATTTTATTAATTCCTTTTGTCGTTACTGGTATTTTGTTTTTGATTTTATAAAATAATTTCCTATACAATAGATTTTTTACACTTGAAATATATGTCTACAATAGATTTTTTTCAACTGTAATTTTTCTGAATAATTTGATGTAGGCAATTAAAAATTATAATAATTTAGCTGAAATTATCTGTAAACAGGTTTTTACTATGGGGAATGGATGATATGGAGCAGATATAATTAATTTAAAAAGCAGTTATTCTATTGTTATGACTTTAAACATAATGATTTCATTAAGAAAATGCGAATAATTTTTTTCATTGTTTTCCTGTTTTTTAAGTAAATTTTTAATATTATAATAAACATAGTATCCTTTAATCACTATTTATTAGTGGAGGTTAAAAAATGAACAAAATAAAATATATTATTTTACTATTCATTTTGCTCTTATTGATTATTCCAACAATAGTTGCTGTAGATGATAGTATGAAAGCCGATTCTACAATTATTGTTAATGCAAGTAATATTACTGTAGGAGATATTGAAAAGATAACTGTACATGTTAATGAAGATGCAACTGGAGTTATTAACATATCTGTTGATGGCAAAAATTATTCCGCCCCTATTGACAAGGGAATAGCTACTTTTAAGATAGATAATTTGGCTAGTGGTTCTTATGATGTTTTAGCCAGTTATGACGGAGATGAAAACTATCTTCCAGGTACAAACACTTCAAGTTTTAATGTAGAAAAACCTGGTGCTTCTGCATCTGTCCCTGTTAAAGCTAATGAAAAAACCAAGGCAAACTCTACAATTATTGTTAATACAAACAATATTGCTATGGGAGACAGCGAAAAGATAACTGTACGGGTTAATGAAGATGCAACTGGAAGTATAACTATAACTGTTGACGGCAAAACATATTCAGCTCCTATTGATAAAGGATTAACTACTTTTAAGATAGATAATTTGGCTAGTGGTTCTTATGATGTTTTAGCCAGTTATGACGGAGATGAAAACTATCTGCCAAGTACAAACACTTCAAGTTTTAGTGTAGGAAAACATAATGCACCAATTTCCGTTTCTGCTAAGGATGTAAAAGAAGGTGAAAATGCAGTTGTTCATGTTAGTTTGCCTGCTGGTGCTACCGGTTCTGTAAAGGTTACTGTTTATGATAAAAGTTATACTAATCAGTTGATTGACGGAAAAACTACTGTCACTGTTCCTGATTTAGCAAAAGGATCATATATTGTTAATGTTAATTACAGCGGTGATGACAATTATTTGGCTAATTCAACACAGGTGCCTTTAAGTGTAGGTAAAAAAGCAGTAGAACCGCCAGCTATTGAAAACAGTACTGATGAAAACTTAAACGACATTGGGATTGATGCCTCTACAGGCCTTCCAATAGCTATATTGGCAATAGCATTGATTATAATTGCTGCTGTTGTTATTGTAAAAAGAAAATAAGTATTTACTTATTTTTTTCTTATTTTTTTTAAATTAATAATCTATATTATCTATCAGAAATAAAACTGTATATTGAAGAGAATATTTTAATCGGAGAATAATATGGATACAGCTTTAATTTCAATCATTATAATAGCTATTGCTCTGGCAATGGATGCATTTAGTGTTTCCCTGACAAAGGGATTTACACAAAAAAACCTGACAAAATCACAGATTTTATATTATGGACTATTTTTTGGTTTTTTCCAGTTTATGATGCCTGTAATCGGATACATTTGCGGTACAACAATCAGTTCATTTGTATCAACTGTAGCTCCATGGATTGCATTTTTCCTGCTTTTGGCTATCGGATTAAACATGATTCGTGAAAGCTTAGGTAGTGATGATGAAGATATTATGGATACTTTTAGCTTTAAGGAATTGACTTTGCTGGCTGTTGCAACAAGTATTGATGCATTTGCTGTTGGAATTACATTTGCATTACTGAATATGTCCCTGTTGCTTCCATGTACAATAATAGGAATTGTGGCATTTATATTCAGTATTGCAGGTATTTTCATTGGAAAAAAACTTGGAAATTATTTCGGAGACAAATTTGAAATTCTTGGTGGTGTGGTCCTGATTTTAATAGGCATTAAAATTTTACTCGGATATTAATATATCTTAAATTAATTTTTTCTTTTATATTTTCAATACTTGTTTTTCAATTCAATTAAATAATGCATCACATAATTAAACAAATCAGTTTAGTTAAAAAATACTAATTTTTATTTACTTTAATGTGATATAATCAATAAATGTGGGATATTATGAAAAAAACATATGCGATTCTGGTTGCAGTTATATTTTTAATTTCAGTTTCAGCTGTTTTTGCAGCTGATTCATCTAAAGAAATCTTTTTAGGTGGAGTTAAATTTAGTGTTCCGTCAAATGGGGAGTTTACTCCAGATAATACAGGTTACCATACAGACAAATTTGGCATTGATTTGATTCAGGATAACTCATTGCCTGATGAGCAAAATACAATTAAAAATTCAAGCCTCACTAAAATGACTCTGTACCACCGTGATGTTTTAGTTATCTATTCAAAATCTTCGGATGATTTTAATGTTTTTTATTTCTCTGCAGGTGATAAACTTTTTAAAGCAAGCTGTAAAGAAGACAGTGATATTAAGAAACTTCAAGATATAGTTAAAAATTTACCAAATTCAACACTTACCACTGAGGAATTCTATGCCAGATTAGGTACAAATCCTTATTCTGACACTTTTAATGAACTGGATACGAATCATGACGGAAAACTTAGTATTGATGAATTTGAAGAATTAACTGAATATATAATGGAGGATTCATTTTGGGACGGTTATTCTCCTGAAGAAGTAATCATTTCTGAATTTGAAAGTCTTGACTCAAACCGTGACGGATTTTTATCTTACTATGAATTTTCAGATAGATTTGGATTCATTTAGTTTTAATGAATTGGTTCTGTCTGATATGCAACAATTATTAATGCATTTGCATTATTGAATGCATCCCTGTTGTTTTATGTTCAATAATAGGGATTGCAGCATTTATATTCTCTATTGTACATATACCAAAAACTTGGAAATTATTTCGAAGACAAATTTTAATTTCATACACTTATTATTTTTTTTAAATTTTTAAGAAAGCTTTAATTATTTTAATAAAAAGTCTATTGTATACAATTAAATCAATCGTTATTTTGATTAAAATAAAATTACATAATTTTAAAAAAGTCTATTGTAGAAAAAATTATTTGGAATTTTTGATAATGGCTACACATAAGGGCTGGCCTGCATTAAACACATCATAATCAAGAATTTCAAGATTATGATTTTTTAAAAAACACAAATATTCATTTTTGGACCATTCATTACTTTCAAAAACAAATAATTTCAATGTTTTAAGCATCAGACGCTGAAAAGTATTTCCTTTTACATAAGTAGGAAGTATTAAAATTCCGTTATCCTTAACAACACGTGTAAGTTCACTGATAGCTGTTTCAGGTTTATCCAATAAGTGCAACACATTGGCAGCCAGAGCCACATCAAAATAATTGTCTTCATAATTTATATTATTTAAATCTCCAACAGAAACTTCAACATTGTTTAAGTTTTTAGTTTTGTTTTTAGCTTTTTTAACCATTTCTTCAGAATAGTCAAATGCAATTATTTCTCCTAAATTTGGTGATAATAAACAGGTAAAAGCACCAGTTCCACAGGCTGCCTCTATTAATCTGTCGTCTTTGCCTGTGTATTTTAAAATAAAATTAAACAGCTCTTTATTGTTTATTTTATTGCCTATAATTTTATCATAAACTGATGCATATCTGTTCCAGAAAGATTTATTGTTCATAGTATATTTTATTTATTCAATTAAACAGTTATAAACTTTTACTTTTTTTAACATTGAATTAATTATATTATACAAAAATATTTATATTATTGTTAAAGTTATATAATATATTAATTATGGTGGAGTTGGTAAAATGAAATACCAGTGTCAGATATGTGGTTATATTCATGATGAAGAAAAAGAAGGCAAATCCTTTAAAGAACTTGAAAAATGTCCTGATTGCGGATCAGATGTTTCTAATTTTGAAGTAATGGAAGAAGATACAGTCTATAAGACATATGAATGTGAAGTCTGCCATTATGTTTATGATGAAGAAAAAGAGGGTTCGGTACTTATTAAACTTGGAAAATGCCCAGTATGCGGATCGCCGCTATCAAAATTCAAAGCAATCCAAAAAGTAAAATATGGGACATATCAGTGTAAGGTTTGTAATTATATTCATGATGAAAAAAGTGAAAAAATACCATTAAAAGACCTTAAGGAGTGTCCTGATTGCAAATCAGATATATCTAACTTTGAACCAATTGAAACAAATGAAAATAACTGGCTAATTTCATTTCCGGAACAGTACATCAGAAATGATGAATCAGTAAGGCATATGGACACTATTTATAAGTTATGTGATTCCGGAAAACCCATTACAGCACCAATGGCTACAGCATTGCCAATGCCAAATTGGGATGATATTCTTATTTTAGGAAACCAGTTAAATCCAATGCCTTTAGAAGAAGATGCTGAAGTATCAACTACAACTATAATAGGTAAAAATGCTAAAAAGCCACTGGTTATTGAAAGTCCAATATATGTATCCCATATGTCTTATGGAGCTTTGTCTAAGGAAAGTAAAGTTGCTTTAGCTAAAGGAAGTTTCAATGCTAAAACTGCAATGTGTAGCGGAGAAGGGGGAATACTGCCGGAAGTTAAAAATACAGCATATAAATACATTTTTGAATATGTTCCCAACCAGTATTCAGTAACTGATGAAAACTTAAAAACTTCAGATGCAATTGAAATTAAAATAGGTCAGGCAACAAAACCAGGAATGGGAGGATTATTGCCTGGAGATAAAGTAACGCCTGAAATAGCTAAAGTAAGAGGTAAAAAAGCAGGTGAAGACATAATATCTCCATCAAGATTCCCGAATATTAATTCTAAGAAAGATTTAAAAAATCTGGTAGATGAATTAAGATCAAAATCTGAAGGCTGTCCGATAGGTATTAAAATAGCTGCAGGATACATTGAAAATGATTTGGAATTTATTAGTTATGTCAAACCTGATTTTATTACAATTGACGGAAGAGGAGGTGCTACTGGAGCCAGTCCCTTATTAGTTAGAGATGCAACAAGCGTTCCAACAATATTTGCATTGTATAGGGCCAGAAAATATCTTGATGAACATGATTTGGATATTGATCTGGTAATTACTGGGGGTTTAAGAGTTTCCAGTGACTTTGCAAAAGCCTTAGCTATGGGGGCAGATGCAATAGCTATAGCTTCGGCCAGTTTAATTGCAGTGGCATGTCAGCAATATAAATTATGTGATAAAGGACAATGTCCTGTGGGAGTTGCAACACAGGATAAAGAACTGCGTTCCAGATTAAAAATAGATATTGGAGCAAAAAGATTAACTAATTATCTTAATGCAAGTCTTGAAGAAATTAAAACTTTTGCAAGAATAACAGGACACAATGATATTCATGATTTGAATGTTTCAAATTTAGCTACATTCAATAGTGAAATATCTGATTATACAAATATCAAACATGTTTAGAGGTTATTAGTTTGAAAAACCCATTCTGTTTATTAAAAAGCGCTTTGGTGATAATTGTAATACTGATTGTATTGCTTAAATTAGTGCAGGTTATTTAATAGTATAGTTTCCCTTTACAGTGTGGACAGATTTTTCTTTTTCCGATAAATGTTTGTCCGCAGCATCTGCATTTATACATATTTCTGTCACAGTTAAGCTGAATTCCACATTCTTCACAGTAAGGTTTAGGACCTACAAATGCATGATTGCAGTTTGTACAGTAATATCTTGTTCTATTGCTTTGTTTATTTTGCAGTGATCTTTTAATTCCATAATAATAAACAAACACAACAGCCAGAACAAACAGGGAAAGTATCAGACTGCCTATCCCTGCAAATAATGTCATGATAAAACTTAAAATTACTATAACTACAATCCATTTTCCAGCTTTATAGGAGTAGTTTTCAATTGTTGCTTTATATACAAGATTTTCATCAGGTTTTGGAGTATTTGATAAGTTTCTATTTGCATCTCTTTTACCTAAATAAGTTAATAAAATATCTTCTTTTGAAGGCGGCATAACAATCACTTATATGAATTATATATTATTTTTTAATAATTTTCACTATATAATTTTATTTTTAAGTGTCTAAAAAATACTTTTATTAATTATAAACAACATATTATTTTTATATTAAAGAGTTAATGGTGGAAAAAGATGCCTAATAAAAATAAAATTGGAGAAAAAATTAAAACTTTAATGGAAGTTAGAAATGTATCACTTGAAGAATTAGCTAATGACAGTGATGTTAACATAGAATTGGTTGAGAAAATATTAAACGGGGAAATTATACCATCTCTTACTCCTTTAACCAAAATAGCTAGAGTACTTGGTGTTAGAATAGGTACTTTTATTGATGATGATGAACAAACAGGACCTTTAGTCGTTAGAAAAGGAAAAAGCGATAAAGTTGTATACTTTTCAGGTGATGAAAACAAGACAGATGACAGTAATCTGGAATTCTACTCATTGGCTGCCGGAAAAAGTGACAGAAATATGGAACCTTTTATCATTGACTTTAAAGTGGATGCTGAAGAAAGCCATGAACTCAGCTCTCACGAAGGTGAAGAATTCCTCTATGTTCTTGAAGGAACAATTGAAGTTATTTATGGTCAGAATAACTATGTTTTAGAAACTGGTGACAGTATTTACTATGATTCAATTGTATCTCACCATGTACACAGTTCCAATGATGAAACAGCAAAAATCTTAGCTGTAATATACACACCGGTAGATTAAATTTAATTTCAGGAGTTAAAAAAATGTTATTCAGTGAAGACACGCTAGCAGATTTTTTTGAAAAACAAGTAGAAAGACTTCCGGACCATGAATTTTTAATTTATCCTGATAGAAACTTGAGATTCACATATTCTGAATTTAATGAAAGGGCTAACAATTTAGCTAAAGGATTATTATCTATTGGTGTTGGAAAAGGGGACCATGTAGGAATATGGGCTAAAAATGTTCCCGAATGGTTGACTTTCATGTTTGCAACAGCTAAAATAGGAGCTGTTTTAGTAACTGTAAATACTGCTTATAAAAGTCATGAACTGGAATATATTCTTAAACAGTCAGATATGAAAGCTTTAGCTCTAACTGACAGATTCAGAGACAATAATTATATTGATATAATCTATGAGTTAGTGCCTGAACTTAAAACCTGTCAGAGAGGAAAATTAAATTCTGAAAAATTCCCATTTTTAAAACATGTTATTCATGTAGGTCAGGATAAACACAGAGGAATGTATAACACTAATGAATTATTATTGTTAGGTCAAAATCAGGATGATGTAATCCTAAAAGAAATCAAAAAAGAATTTGACAATAATGATGTAGTAAATATGCAGTATACCAGCGGTACAGAAGGTTTCCCAAAAGGAGTAATGCTTACCAGCAGAAACATCTTAAATGACGGATATTACATCGGGGAAAACATGAACTTCTCTGAAGAAGACAGATTATGTATTCAGGTACCTTTATTCCATTGTTTCGGTTCAGTTTTAGGAGTCATGGCAGTAATCACACATGGTTCAACTATTGTAATGCTGGAGGAATTTGATCCGCTTTTAGCTCTTTCAGCTATTCAAAAGGAAAAATGTACTGCAATTCACGGTGTTCCAACAATGTTTATTGCAAAATTGACACATCCTATGTTTGATATGTTTGACATGTCATCACTTAGAACAGGAATCATGGCGGGATCAACATGTCCTGTTGAAACCATGAAAGAAGTAATAGACAAAATGAACATGACTGAAATCACCAGTGTATACGGTCTAACAGAAGCATCTCCGGGAATGACACAAACAAATGCTTCAGATACATTTGAGAAAAAGGTAAACACTGTAGGAACTCCGTTTCCGAATGTTGAAGTTAAGCTTATAGATCCTGATACTGGTGAAGACATAACTGAAGTAGGTAAAAAAGGAGAAATAGTCTGCAGAGGATTTAATGTAATGAAAGGATATTATAAAAATCCTGAAAAAACAAAAGAAGTCATAGAAGATGACGGATTTTTACACTCCGGAGACTTGGCTACCATTGATGAAGACGGATACTATTCTATTGTCGGAAGAATTAAAGACATGATTATCCGTGGAGGAGAAAACATCTACCCACGTGAAATCGAAGAGTTCATATATACAATAGATGGAGTTCAGGACGTTCAGGTAGCAGGAATACCTGATGAAAAATACGGTGAAATCGTAGGAGCATTCATAATCAAAGAAGAAGGCTCAGATTTAACTGAAGAAGATGTAAGGGACTATGCAATAAGTAAAATAGCCAGATATAAAGTTCCAAAACATGTATTCTTTGTTGATGAATTCCCATTGACAACAAGCGGAAAAATCCAAAAATACAAACTGGGAGACATAGGTTTGGAATTACTTAAAAAACGTGAAAATTAAAAATATAAAAATTAGAAAAAAACTGCTTAAGTTTCGATGAATGAATTGATTTTCTAAATACATAATAGTGATTATATGATTTCAAAAAAACTTTTAATATCTTTACTTTTTATTAGTTTAATAGTTTCAATTAATTGTGTAAATGCAGTAGATAGTTCTGATTGGAAAACAGTAAAAATAAATAATGTTGATTTTAAATTACCTCCTAAATATCAGGAGGGTAAACTTAATAAAGGTACTTATATGATTAATAATATTTTTACATTTGGTATTAGATGTGTTGATAGTGATATTTCATATGGAGATATGATAATTAGAGGGGAATAAGTTTTATAATCATTTTTATTATTATTATTCTTGGATACTTTAAGTATTTTTGAATAAAATAACTGAATAGTAATTTTATTAGAAAAAATAATTAATAAACTTTAAAATTCTGATTTGAGTCATAAATTTGGAATTACTTAAAAAAATATGGATATTAATTAAAAAATGTGATAAAATTGAAAATTCTAGTTTTATTTAATTTAAAATTCAAAAAAGATATTTTAAAACTTAAAAGAATCTTAAACTACAATGCATTTAAACAAATAAGTGAAAAAACATATATTGGAAATTTGGATAATAATGAAATACTTATTTTAAAAGAAAAAATATCAAAAATACCTGATGAAAACGGGTTTATAATTATAATTCCAATATGTGGGACATGTTATAATAAAATCACATATTTTGGAAAAGAAATAAATCTAGAAGAAGAAAAATATAAGATATTATGAAATTGATAATTGATGGCTACAATAAAACACTAAGAAAAAAAGACAATCAAATAGTAGTCATGGAAAAAGACAATGAGATATATAGAATTTCTGCAAACAAAGTATCAGATATAACTATAATGGCTAAAGGCCATATAACATTCGATGCATTAAATCTTATGGCAAAAAACAATATTAAATTAATTAGTATCAACTACTTTGGTCAAATCAACTATATTTTAGAGTCTCCAAATCAGAACAATATTGTTTTAAAAAAATTACAATATCAAGCTAGTGAAAATCATAAAGGGCTTTTAATTTCAAAAGAATTTATAACATCTAAAATGAAAAACCAAAAATCAACAATTAAAACATTAAATAAAAATAAAAAAATCAAAGAAGTTAAAATAATTGAAAATAAAATTAAACAAAACATAAAAGATTTCAAAAACTTTAAAATAAGTCTAAATGATAATATATTCACATCTAAAAATAAAATAATGGGATTTGAAGGAATAGCTTCTGTTAATTACTGGGAAGCAGTAAGTTTGCTGCTGCCTGATGAAATCAATTTCAAAAACAGAAATCAAAAACCAGAAAATGATGTTGTAAATTCTATGCTAAATTATGGATATGCAATACTTGCTTCAGAAATTGCAAAAAATATTGTAACATTAGGGCTTGATCCATACTGCGGATTATTGCATGCAGATTTAAAAAGAAGACAAAGCTTAATTTTTGATTTAATAGAAGAATTTAGACAACAAATCGTTGATAAAACAGTGTTCAAATTAATAAACACCAACCAAATCAACGAAACAAACATTGATAAAAGAAACAATTCATTAAAATTAGAATCAAGAAACTTATTAGCCGGCGAAATAATGGCCAAAATTCATAGTGATTTAACTTTTGAAAATGAAAAAGTAACTTATGCTAAAATCATTGAAAATCAAACAAAAAAATTAGTAAATTCATTACTTAATAATACAGAATATAGTGGGTTTTATTTAAACTGGTAAATAATTTTAGGAAAGCCCCCTTATTTTTGTAATACTTTTATACTTTCCTAATAATACTTTTCAAAAAAGAATTAACATGTGTTTAAATAGTATAAAAAAGAAAATAAAAATAAAGTATGTTTGCTTCAAAAAGATGCAATTAAAATTTGACTATGAATTAAAGCTTCTTTTGATAAAAATGGGGCGTTAGCTATTTCAGACAATACTCTCATTGGAAAATCTTCACCTACCGGGAGATTTCCAACCAGAATATTATTAGGTTTTTCCAATAATTTTTCAATGGTTTTTTCATCATTTTCAAAATCATCAATGAATTTTAAAGCTTCTTTTCTTTTTTCCTCTTCAATTAGTTTATCTGCAGGTTTATCTTCAGACAATTCAATTTGATCAATTAAATTTAAAACCATAGCCAAATCAGCTCCGTCAGTTGAACCTTTAAAAGTAGGAATTCCCAATTCTTTTGTTATTTCCCTGGTTCCTTTCTTTATTAAACCTGGAACTAAAATCATATCAATTTCATCTAACTGATTAGCAAAATGAGTTTTTATTTCATTAATAATAATTCTAGGAGTTAAAAATGCAGCTACCTGTGTATTATCAGCTATATGAATTATAACCTCAACATTAGCATTAGGTATGTTTGCTTCAAAAAGATGCAATTAAAATTTGACTTAATTGGTTTTCAAGTGCCTCCTGCTGTGATAGGTATTGTTGAAACAGCACACTTAGGTAGTGGTACAGGGGATAGTCAAGAAAAATCTTTTAATAATACTTTGTCCGGGGATTGTAAGATTATTGAAAATGCTTTTAATAAAGTATTAGGCAGGTCTGGGTTTAAAGAGGTTTTTGAGTATAACCATATGGATTTGGAGAATAAGTTGACTCGTGCTCAGATAGAGGATATTCAGTTGAAGAACGGTGTTAAATCTATTAACGAGGTTCGTTTGGATTATGGTTTGAATCCTGTGGATTGGGGTGAGTTACCTTTAAACCAAAACCTAAACATGAGTCCTAATGTGGATTTACAAGTTAAAAGTCTGCAAAAAGCTTTGACTATGGAAAGGTTAAGGCGAGAATATGATTAAAACAAGTGAACAGATAGAAACAGATAAATTATTATTATCATGTACTGGTTTATGGGAAGAATTCCGTATAAACAAAACTAAAGACCCCATAAGTGTACAAGAATATTATAATTTGATAAGTAACTTACTTGACAAGCAATTAAACCATAGTAGAATGTGGTTATCATCACCACGGGCTAAAGAGTATTATTATGCGGAAATGCAAAGACAAAAAGAAATACTCCAAAGTTTGGATATGGAATGGGATGATTTATTAGAGCAGAGCTATGAAAGTGTTGATGATTTAATCGAACGAGTATATGAATTAGGTAAACAGAAAGGATACAATGACATTAAACAGAAACTCGTATTCACTGATACTGACAAGGAAGCATTAGACTTTGTAAGACAATACAATTTTCATTTAATAAAGAAATTAAGTGATGATTTACGAGGCAGTGTTAAAAAAACAATTACTCAAGCTGTAGCTACTGGTGAAAACCCATATAGTTTAGCTAACAAAATAATTGAATTAGGAGTAAAACCTTTAGAAGGTAGTACTTTAAGTGCTAAACAAAGAGCAGTAATGATTGCTAAAACAGAAGTTAGCAGAGCACAAAACACAGGTATTTTACAATCCTATGTTAATGAAGGCTATACTGAAGTTACTATTCTAACTGCTGAAGATAGTAATGTTTGTAGTTTATGTTTGGATAATGCTTACTTATTTAATAAAAGTGAAGATAAGGTTTATCATCCTGGTTTAAAAGATAATGTGCATCGTATAAGTGATTTGGATGAGGATAGTATGTTGCCTTTGCACCCTAATTGCCGTTGTACTTATTTGAGTGTGTGGGATAGTAGAGATAGTGATGTTGAACCATACACAGTTAACTTAACACCATTATCAAATGATGAACTTAATATTTTAAGAAATCTTTTCTCAAATGGGAAATTAAACAATGAAAAAGATTTATGGGAATATGATTACAAAGGAATTAGAAATTCTTTATCTAAAGAAGAATTTGAAAAAAGACTTTCAGGATTTATGGATTCAAAGACTATAAGCATTTTAACTGAGGATTTATTTAATTTTCAAAAGAATGTTCATTTTATTAATATTGAGCATGGTTGGGCAATAACAAATAAAGGAACTGTATCAGGGATTTTTTCAAATGGGGCGAATAAAGAAGTAGCTTTATCTACTACTTTTTTAGAAATTGCAAAGGAAGATAAAGGTATTTTATATTTAATTCATAATCATCCAAAATCAAACCCCCCATTACCTTCTTCTGATGATTTAGCTTATTTTACTTCATTAGAAATAAAATATGGTTTAGTAACAAATGAAGAAGGTACTTTTATTCTTAAAAACAATAAATCTTCACAAAATAAAGACAAATATAAAGAAATCTATGAACTTGGTGTAAAGATTGAAGATAAAATGAAAGAGCATTTTTCTACTGATACAGGTATGGTTCCTCCGCCTACTTTGTATGAGGGTAAACCTGTTAAGGAATATACTTCTGAAGAGTTAAAATATTTTAAAGAAAGAGATAAATATGTTAATGAACATAAAAATAAATATAAAAAATTATATGAAGATGAATTATCAGATTATGGTTTTGAAATTGAATTTTTATATTAGAAGGAGTGTTGTTTCATGAGATACTTTGAAGTTAATGGTCTTGATGCGGGTCGTCGTGTTGGTTACGGGACATTTAACACTGATCATAGTGCTTACATAAGAATCCTTGAAACTGAGGAGGAAAAGATGGAGCATATGAGAGGGATGTATAAGACTAATCCTAAAGCTTTTGCTGAATGGAAAGAATGGTGTATGTATGTACATCTTTTGACTGATATTTTTGGTACTCTTGAAGATCCTAAAGAATTTGATGAAGAAAAACTATTTGCTGAAGACTAAAACCTACTTTTTTTATATTATTTATACTTTTATATTAATCCTAAATAGACATCATTATTATTTAATTATTATTGATACACATAGAAATGTTTGTTCTTTGGAAATTTCTTCTGAAGATGGGAATGAATTGAAGAATATTAAGTTTAGTTTTGATAAAAAATTTAAAGAAAATCTTAAAAACAATATTGAAGAGACAATTCATGTTATATTAAATAGGATTATTGAGTATAATCCTATTGAAGATAATGAAAAAGTTACATATAAATTGAAACAAATTCTTTAATTTTTTTCTTTTTTTTTGAGGTATGTTTGCTTCAAAAAGATGCAATTAAAATTTGACTTCAAATTTCCCATTTGAGTATTATGTAAATATTAACATAGCTAATGGTGCAAAAATTGAAAATATCACTATTGCAGATGTACTTCCATCTAATATAATGTATTTGGGCAGTCTGGTTTTATATGACTCCAAAGGAAGAATCATAGATTCCAGTTTATATACTGTTGAAAAACCTGACGGTAATAAAACTGGCGGAAAAATAATTTTAAAATTAAAAGAAGCTACTGGAGATTTAAGTGGTACAAGTCTTAGTTTAAGGTATAAAGCATATGCTCCGGAATTTGATAATAGTACAGATGATAATATAACCATTATTGATTCTGAAACTGGTGTAAGTACTGTTGCTAAAAATACTGTAAATATGGATTATACTTATGCTAATAATACTTATGATGTATCTGATAGTTATAATGTGTATGTTTGCTTCAAAAAGATGCAATTAAAATTTGACTCAAGGAAAACTAAGTGATGAAGAAATCACCAATCTATTTAACCATTTATCTAACTTTAAAAAAGATATTCATTATGAAAATACTGAATATGCTTCAGTAAAATTAAATGATGAAATAATAGATACATTCACTAATGGTAATGCCGTGAAAGTAGCATTTCCAGAATGGCTACAAAAAGAAGGATTAAAAAATGGTATTCATACTGTAATACATAATCATCCAGGTAACACCTCACCATTACCATCTCCAAAAGATTTAATTGCATATACTAAGTGTGGGGTGTCAAATGGAGTATCAACTAATAAATCAGGCACATTAATCATAAAAAACAATAATGTAACTAAAAACAAAGAAAGATATAATGAAATTAAAAAAGTAACAAAGGGTATTGTTGATAAGATGGTTGATGATTTTAGAAGAGACACTCCTAACTGGAGGGAGTTTTATGCTACTAAAAAAAGTCTTTATGATAGGAAGTTAGAAAATTATGTGATGAAACATAATGATAGGTATGTAAAGATGTATCAAGAGAAGTTAGTTGATTTTGACATGGAAGTAATATTTATTAAATAAGAAAAGGAGATATATTAATATGTATGATGGAATGTTAGATGGGGGTTATGGCATGCTTGGAAATGCTAGTGAAGTTGCATATATGAAAACATTAACTGATGAAGAGCAAAAAGCTCGCATTAAAAAGTTATGGTTGGAAGATCCCGAAGCATATTATGAATGGAAAGAAGATTGTATAGAATCTGGTGATTTACCTGATTTGTTTGGTACATCTGATAATCCTATTACTATAGATGAATCTAAACTTTAAATATTTGAGGTTATATTATGGTATCTGAAGAAGAAAAGTATCCAGCAATAGTACTTAGAACCAATGGGACCTACAAAATATATCTTGAAAAAGGAGTAGAACTCAAATTTGATTCTAAACAAGCTATTAATGAATACACAAAAAATAAAATATTTCAAATCACTGGAGAAAATTACTCCCCAATTAAAGAATTAGCTGAAGGACTTAATAAGTAGATTTAAGTTCTATTAATCTTATTAAATTTTTCATTGCTTCTTCTGTTTCCATAGAAATTTCATCTTTAGCAGTTACTTTTTTTAATTGAAATTTGAGTAATATATCTATTATTTCAGATACGTTATCTTTGGAAATGCTTTCAGTATAATCAATAATTGTGTTCACCTCCTTTTAGTTTATATTTATAAGGTAGTATGTTTGCTTCAAAAAGATGCAATTAAAATTTGACTACCATCAACAATAGCTACATCATAAGATTCATCATTAACAGTAACATTAACTACACCAGAAACAATACCTGGAACAGACACACCAATAACAGCATCCTCACCAACAACAATATCTTTAACATCAACTGCAACAGAAGAAGCTAATTTGGATACTGTGAAACGAACTGTAGTTTGTGCTCTATTATTTTTAGTGTCTTCCGGTGCAATAAATTGAACCAAATAACTTCCTGCAGGCAAATCAGATATTTTTCTTGATTCTTGACCATATATATAGAAAGAATCATATCTATAATAATTTGAATTGTCTAAACGAATAACTAATTCAACTTCTATAGAAGATACAGATGAAGACACATTAATAATAACATCTTCGCCACAGTTAATAGAACTAGCATTAATACTAAGGACTGGGTTTAATTTATTCACACTAAATGATGCTGAAGCAAATGAGTCTTTATAATAATTTTGACCTGTGAAGTAAGCAGACACATCATATTTGTATGTTTGCTTCAAAAAGATGCAATTAAAATTTGACGCCGTCATAAGTAAAGCCAGTAATGTATTCCAGATTAAAAAAGGAATGAAAATCCTTAGAAAATCCGTTTTAATAAATGTTTCAATATCTGAGTAATCCCTGTCAATCATTAACAAACCTAAAAGCATGAGAAATATTGGAACACCGAATCCGAAAGTCGTAAAAACAACATATTCCTGTAAATTTCCTACACTTTTATACTTAAAAACCATAGCTACGTTTATTGCAATTAAGAAAAGTATACTGACTGCCCTTAATTGATCAACATATCTTATCCTTTCACCAATTTCCATTGAACTTTACCCTCTTTAAAGTTGAACTATTAACTAATAATTAGTTATAAAATTTAATATATTATAAACATTACTCTTGAAATGATACTAAAAATGAACATAACAGATAAATCAAAATAATTAAATATCACCGTGGCAAACAGTAAAGCAGGTGGATTTAAAATGGACAAACCATATGGACTTACAATGAGAGGAATCGTTAAAAACAAAGACAATGAAATATTAATACTTAGAAGGTATGTTTGCTTCAAAAAGATGCAATTAAAATTTGACACTAAAAAAATCCTGGAGGATTTAAATTATGCATGTATATACTGAGGGTTTGGATAAAAGTAAGACTATTGATTTTGATAATGGTATGAAATTAATTGTAAATTATGGTACTCGAAACGATGATGGAGTCTGTGACTGGAATCAACAAAGAATAGAAGGAGACTTCAGAAAATCCATATTATATGATAAAAATGGTGAAGTTATTGAAAAATTAATAGAACCCAACCCATTTGTAGATAGAAGTTATGAAAATAACAGATATCAAAACCAGGGCAATAACTGGAAAAATGAAAAAATTTATTTCAATAATGGAATGAGAATAACATTCGATTTTGGATCCAAACTAAGAGATGGCACATATGATGGATGGGGTATGGACAATAACCATGGAAGCGGCATGCGAGTTATTATTTATGATGAACATATAAACACCATCACAGAAAAACACATGGAAAACAATGTCAGTAAAAGCATACCTGATGATTATGATGAAGGCGAAGATTTTTCATACCTAAGAAGAATTTTTTAAATGAAAAAAAACATTAATTAACCTAGGTAAATTACCAATTTACCCCACTTTTTACCATTTATCTAACCCTCACCCCACCTTTCAAAGAAGTTTCTAATTGCTCACGGTATAGTATGAAGAAGACCCTCAAAAAAAAATGTTTTTTTTTATTTATTCTATATGGATGAAATAATAAAATATTAAGAAGATTTAACGTCTACAAACTTTTAAAACATTTTATATGAGTTCTCGCATAGCTTACTATTTATTACAAGTATTTATTACATCGGTACATTAAAACATTAAAAATCAGTTTTTTTTATTGTTGATGCATTTTTTTATTACCTCCGATTTTTTTAGTTTAGTATGTTTGCTTCAAAAAGATGCAATTAAAATTTGACATCAGTCATTTAGTGAACCTCACATCATTTATGATTTCCATTCCACATTAAGATATTCTTTAGCAAGATCTTTTTTCTTCTGTAAGTATTCTTCCGCAATTTTAGCTCGCTCCCAAATATTTTTGGCAGATCTATTTTTAATAAGAATATCTTCTTTTAACTCATAAAATAATTTTTCATAAGTTTCAACATCGTACCCTTGACTTAGAAGAGTAAATCTTTTATTATTATCAAAATTTTTAGCTTCTTCCATGGAAAATTTATCTGTATAATATTTTTCACCATCATAAATTGAAATAAATAACAATTCTTTCATACCAAAAAATACTGAAGTCATATTTGCTCATCCTCTTTTTTTATCATGAACATATAATTTTAGACCATTTTCATCATTGAAAAAATTTAAAATACCTTCTTCATATTCTCTGAAATTTTCTTCAGTAACTTGAGCAGTTAATTTTTCTCTCAAACGTTCTTGTTGCCAATAATCTAATTGATTAACATCATATTCATAGCTCATTCTTTTTTCAACAATATGTATGTTTGCTTCAAAAAGATGCAATTAAAATTTGACCAAACAAAGCTTCCATCAGGCAATACATATTCTTCAATAGGTTTTTTTGCCATAAAGTAATTAATGACATTTCAACTCACCTCTTATTTATTATATATTTTATCTTCAAAGTATTTACCTTCTTTGTTGAAAATCTCCAATAAACTCAGACCAGTTATTGATTCATAGTTTATGATATCCTTATTTAGTAATTCTTCTTTGAGAACTCCTTTAAATTGAGGATACTTTTCAACAAACCTCACTAATTCTTCAGCATGAAAGAAAAAATCAGTTTTATGCATTTTAACATACTCATTACGTTTCACATGTTTTAATACATATACCCTTTTTAAATTATTTTCTTCAATAATTTTTAATCTAGTAGGATTATCTTTAAATTGTAAAGAAATCCCCCATGGTAAAAAATCAGGTATATTAATTAATTCTTCTTTTTTTTGATTCACAAATGACAAAACAATATATTTTGACTTCAAATTTTCCATTTAATTCACCAACAAGATATCAATTATTCTTAAATTTTCATCTACATTTAATGTAATATATTCTTGATTTTTATTTAATAAATATTCATATTCAGTTCCAGCATTACCTATTATCTCACCATCAATAGCCGCCCCTTTTGTTCCTTTTGGAGGTATGTTTGCTTCAAAAAGATGCAATTAAAATTTGACTAATACTCAAATTAACTTTTTTTTACTAATAATATAATCTTTAAAATTATATTCTATAAAAAATATAACATAGAATTAATGATAAAAAGAATTAGAAATAATCTTAATTTGGATTTTGTTATTAATAATTCGGGAATTAAAAGTAAATATTTTAACTAAAAAAGATAGATTTTCATGAAATATACAGAAAAAATAATTGAATCATCAGTATTGTTGTTAGTAATAATTGATATGATATTATTATTAATATTGACTTTTTCCAATGTTTCTCAACATGTAGAGCAGAAAATTATTTACTTTGATTTATTTGTTTGTTTCATTTTATGGATTGATTTTATATATAACTTATATAAATCAAATGATAAAAAACAATTTTTAAAAGAAAACTGGTTGACTGTTATCGCAATAATACCTTTAGACTATTTTTTCTTAAGATGGTTCAGATTCATAAGAATAATACGTTTAATAAGATTCAGCAGAGTATTACTCTTTTTAAAAGGATGGGGACATTCATTTGTTTATTTTATCAAATCAACAAACTTGGATAAATTGATATATGTTGTGATAATATTTGTTGTAATTTCATCTATTGCTATATTATTTATTGAAGATTCAGTTACAAATTTAATTGATGCATTTTGGTATATTATTGTAACATTAACAAGTGTTGGTTATGGAGATATAACTCCACATTCAATAATAGGAAAAGTAATTTCATATTTTGTCATATTATTAGGAATTATTTTTTTCAGCACATTAACTGCAGCTATATCATCCATATATGTGAGTAAAATAACTGATGATTCTGAAAAAGATTTGAATAGTAAAATTGATGAACTTAAAGAAGAAAATAAAAAATTAGAAAATAAAATTGATGAATTAAAAGAGATTATAATGAAAAATAATTAAATTCATATTAATTCTCTTTTCTTTTTTTCAAATTCTTCAGGAGTTATAATTCCTTTTTCTAATAAATCATACCATTTTAATAATTCTTCAGCAGCACTAATATGTATGTTTGCTTCAAAAAGATGCAATTAAAATTTGACTAAAAGAAAGAGATAAAGCAGAGCATGTAATATTCTTTAAATATACAGGTAAACAAAGTAGATATGAGAAATCTGAACAGTTTTATGAAGCAATTTCTCCAGTAACTGGTGATGATGCTTATGTTAAAGCTTACACAATCAGAGATGAAAACCAAACACGGTAAAGTAAGGAATGATAATAATGAAATCTGAAACTATTGATGAATCCAAATACCCTATGACTTATGAAGAATTTGAGAAAAGAGTTAGTGAATTATTTTTAGGAGAAGCTGATTCTCCCAAGGATTTGGAATTTAGAAGATATCTTCTAAAAGAAGAAAAGGAAAATGGTATGATAAGAAGAGAATATGAAAGTGCATGTTATTATTATGATGATCCTAAAAGTCCAGATAATGAATTCACTGATGAAGGTTTGCTTATGCAACCAGTTCGTATACTTGAAATGATTTAAAGTAGAAGTAATGATATTATTTTTCAATGTTTATGTATCCTTTCTCAATCATATAATCTGAGTTATCATTGGGGTATGTTTCTTAATGAAAGATACAATTAAAATTTAACTTATCGATATTAAGACCCTTTTTTAATAAACTAAAAATTATACAGATGTATTTTTACAAAACACCAAAAAATTACCATTACAAATAATAAAAACAAAACAAATTAACTATATTTATCACTAAAAAAAATTTAGATTCTCTAAAAATTATTTAATAATATTCAGTTTTAAAATCTAATTTTTGATAAGATTTAAATATAATGAACCTAAATAATTATTTGTTTTTACTTAACTTAATTAAGCATTTACATAATTAAGTTTTAAATTGAAATAAATAATTAAAATGAGGATATGAAAATGGAATCTGAAAATGAGATGGATATGGAAAAATTAGTAAAAACATTTCAACATATTGTCAATAATAAATTATCTAAAAAATTATTAAACAAATCCTTAAAGTACTGTGATAAATGCGGTAAAAGCAGATTGCAATCTTCATTAGACTATTATTTAGGTAAACAAGATGATATATGTTTTAAATGTAAAGCAAGTTATGAAGTAATTTCTAAAATTATTCACAGTGCATTAAAAAGTTTTGAAACTTCTGAAGAAAGTTTTATAAGAGCTATGCAGGATGATTATTGGGAACTTGGTTTAATCAGTACATTTAAAGGATTAGCTAAATTTGGAGCTGTAAAACCATTTACTCCAGGAGCTCCTTACCAAATTGTTTGGAACATAACAAAAGCATGTAATTTCAGATGTATTCATTGTTATGAAAATGCTGGTAAAAAAGATGAAAATGAATTATCTTCTGAAGAAATTCTAGATGGAATTGATAGACTAGCTGATTTAGGAGTAGCTTCAATTGCTTTTAGTGGTGGAGAACCGTCAATACATCCAGATATTAAGAAATTCATTAAACATGCAACAGATAGAGGTATGTATGTTAGTATGGCAACTAATGGATATATCTTTAATAATTATGAAACAGCAAAAGAATTTTCAGATTTAGGTTTGAAATTTGTACAAATAAGTTTAGATGGATTAAATCCTAAAACACATGATGAATTCCGTCAAGTTAAAGGATCATGGGAACATGCCGTAAATGCTATTAAAAACTTTAACAAAACAGATACTTTTGTAGAAGTATCTACAACTGTAACTAAAAAGAATAAAGATGAAATTCCTGAAATGATTGACTTTTTAGCTGATTTAAAAGTTGGATGGTTTATGTTATATAATTTTATACCAACAGGAAAAGGTGCAGATATTAAAGAAGTAGATTTAAGTCCAGATGAAAGACTTGAAATACTTGAATTAATTTATGAGAAAAATGGTATAGAAGATATGCAAATACTATCTACAGCTCCACAATTTGCGGATGTTGTAACTCATACTTATGATAATAAAGAAATGATTCCAACACATTTCTATAATGTAGAATATCAAAATCCAGCAATGATGCAACTTGCAGAGTTTGTAGGCGGATGTGGTGCTGGAAGATTTTATATGAGTGTAGAACCTGATGGAAAAATATATCCTTGTGTTTTCTTCCCACATGATAAAGAAGTTTGTTTAGGAAATATAAATGATGATTTAAATGATTTATGGCTTAATAATGAACTTTTAAAAGTATTCAGAGATAAAGATATACTTGAAGGACATTGTGGAGAATGTGAATCTCGTTATATTTGTGGAGGATGTAGAGCAAGAGCTTACAATTATTTCCATGACATTAAATATGGGGATCCGGGTTGTGTTAAAAACATGAAAGAATGGGAAGAAATATAATAAATAATTTTTCTTATTTTTTATTATTGAAATTTCAAAGAATCAGTTCCTATAGTTGCCATAATATGTGCTACATATTTTATTTGGTCTTTGCCATATTTTTGAAATAGTAATTCTTCAAATTCATTAAAAATTTCAATCATTTCTTCAAAAACTTTTTTTCCTTTTTCTGTTAAAAATAATTGTCTACGAGTATTATTCTTTGGATCAATTGATTTTTTAACTAAATTTTTATTATTTAAACTTTTAAACATTTTTGTAACATATGCTTCAGAAACAAGCATTTGATTTGCAATTGCTTTTTGGCTAATACCTTTATTATAATAAATTTTTGATAAAAACATTACCTCATTAGGACTTATATTTAAGTTTCCTATTCTATTGGCAAAAAATTTATCAAAGTATTTGGTTATATTATACCAAGAATTGAAATAACTTGATTCATCATTAAAAACAGAGTCTTTCATAATATCTCCATCAGTGTTTATATTATATATAAAATTAATAGGATTTATATTTTCTTTATAAAAGTAGATTGAGTTATAATTTCTTAAAACTATTTTTTTTAATATGTCTAAACTTTTTATTAAATCATATGTAACTATAATATATGAAAGTAGATTTTAGTCTGGCTATACTGTTCGGTTCGGATTTTTCCAAAGCTTACTGGATTGTTGAAGATGACGGAAGAAAATATACCATAAGCGAAGGAATGCATAATAAATTAAATGCAGAATATAATAATTCAGTTGCAGGCCATAAACTAAACATATTTTTCAATGTTAAAAAAACAGCCAGAAGAGGTCATATCAATTATATGGCAGATAACATAACAACTGATAGGGAAATAATAATCTAAAGAGTTAAAGATTCAATAGCTAAGTTATGGCTGGATTGAACATTATTGAGTTTGAACTTAGGTAATTTTTTAATCATATGGACTGTCTGAAGGTCATTGTTTGTATCTACAGTTGTTTCAAATCCCATTTTTTTCCAAAAGTTTAATCCCCCATTTAAATTTTTATGGGTGTGGAGATAAATTTCTTTATAGCTGTTTAAATAGCTAAATGACTCTACTACTTTGAACAGTTTTGTTGCAAGACCCAGTCTTCTGTATTTTTCATCAACATATAATCTCCAGATGCTTGCAGTATCTTCTTTATTATATAATCCTTCAAATTCTCTGAATTTTTTGTCATAGCCTCTTACAGCTATTGTAGCTATTATTTCATCATTTTCAGAATTTTTTGCCAAGAACAAATTATTTTTTCTCGGATTTATGTAATATTCATTTAGTTTCATTATGTCTTTATGATATTCCGGCACATATCCGTATCCGTATTCTTTTTTGATCTGCTTAAATAAAAACTCCTGAGTCCTGGTTTTTTCACAAATATTGTCAGACAGTTGAATAATTTTAAAGTTCACTTTTTGCTCCTCCATTAAATGTATTACTTTTTTGAAAATTTTAATCTATTTTTAATACTTTATTTTTTGAAAAAATGAAAGTATTACTTTATTTCTTAAATTGAAGCTTTAGTAATACTTTATTATCATATACTAAACTTTAATATATAATAAACTAGAAAATACTATATATAATTTGTTATTTAATTTGAAAAAATATCGTGATATTATGAGTTGTTATAAATATTGGGGTAAAATTGAAGAAATAGCTGATAAACTTTCCAATTTCGGTAATCTTGATGATGATATGGACGCTTTGGATGATGTTGCTATTGATGAGGTTATTGAGATTTTAGATGAAGTTGAAGTTATTGCACATGATAAAACAATCGATTTTGACTCTGCTAAACATATTCTTGATGATGAAAAGATGAACCGTGCATTAAAATTAATCCGTAAGTTTTATGTTTATGTCGGTGCCAGACTGGAAATGGAAAATGCATTAAAAATACTTAACTCAGATAATCCAAGAGAAGTACTTGACTCTTTTCACTTTTATGAGCGTTATATAGGATTAATTAATAATGAAAGTAAATTAGCTAAATTCAATGATGAAAAAACCTTTTTATTCCTGGGAAGCGGACCGCTGCCTTTAACTTTAATCATGTTCAATGAAGTATTCGGATGTAAATGTATTGGAATTGAACAGCAGGAAGATGTAGCCCAGTTATCCAGAAAAGTTTTGAAAAAATTAAACCTTGATGACGATATTAAAATTGTTATAGGTAATGAAAATACAATAGCTGATTTGGATTATGATATTTTGATGGTAGCTGCTTTTGCAGAACCTAAAGAAAGAGTATTTTCCAATATTTGGGATGTGGTAAGTGAAAAAACACCTGTTCTTTATAGAACTTATACAGGTATGAGAGCTATTTTATACTCTCCTGTTACTGAAAAAGACACCAGAGGATTCCATAAGGAAGTAATGCTCCTGCCTACAGGCAATACAAACAATACTTCAGTATTAATCAGAAAAATTACCTAAGATATTTTTTCTACCTTTTTTATATTTTTAATTTTTGTTAAATCAGACAAAATGCTGTTTTGACAGTTTCTGTTTTTTAAAAAAGCCCTGCTCTGCAATATCATTAAATGAAAATCATGTTTTTTCCTGTTTTCAAAACATAATTATTATATATTGTTAACAAGATAAATAAAAACAATTGGGGGGATGTTTTTATGGTTAATTGTCCTAATTGCGGTGTATTAGTTGAAAAAGATTCTAAATTCTGCCAGGAATGTGGAACAAAAATAGATAATTCTGATTCAAATACTCAAACTGATGCAGGCAGTGATTATGAAAAAAATAAAAGATACGCATTAATAGGAATAGGTTATTTGACAGTTTTAATTCTTTTAATTTCTGTACTTTCCGCGTGGTATAATGTTAAAGTAATAAATGCCGACAGGCTATTGCTATATCCGTTATTGTCAATTATGCTGTCAGTTTATGTGTCACTAAAATTAATCAGTGATGAAAAAACTTTTAAACATGGAATAATTATACCAATCGTTTCATTTATAATATTTATTTTTGGAATTTAAGAGAATTTGGAGCATATATAACATAATAGGTGTAACTTAATGAAAATTACTGTATATCTTGGATCACATGAAGGTAGTGACCCCTTTCTGAAAGAAGCTGTAAGGGAACTTGGAGTGTGGATTGCTGAAAATAATCATATACTTGTTTATGGCGGTTCAAAAATAGGATTGATGGGGGAACTTGCAGACAGTGTTCTGAATGCTGAAGGTATGGCAATTGGTGTTGAACCTGAGTTTTTTATAGACGATAACCTGCAGCATGAAAATTTAAGCGAACTTATAATAACCAGTGATCTGCAGGATAGAAAGAGAAAAATGATTGAACTTGGAGATGCTTTCATTGCTTTTCCGGGAGGTACCGGTACTTTAGATGAAATAACTGAAATAATGACTAAAGTTGCCCTAAAACAGATAAATGCTCCATGTATTATATATAATCTTAATGGATATTATGATAACCTGAAAGTTCTTTTGGATCATATGATTGAAATGGGTTTATCTACATCAGATAAGCAGAAAAAAATCTATTTTCCCAATAATCTTTTGGAAATAGAAGAGATTTTAACTGATACTAATGAGTAATATGTGTTTAAATAGTATAAACAATATAATAATATTTTAAGTATGATATTTTTTATCATATTTTAAATATGTAATTTTGGTGAAGAGATGGACAATGAAAGAACTATTATAGCCATACTTATACTGATTGTGTGCTGCCTTATCGGTGGATTGATTTATACTGTTTCACTAAGCAGCGAACCGGTAAATAATACAACATTAAATAATACTGCAAATATTACTAATAACACTACTAATAATACTGCTGATGTTCGCTCAATATCTGATGAACATAAATCATATTCTTCTGCATCTTCACAATCTGAGGATCCTCATTCTGATTGGGTTTGTGAAGGTGATACATGGTACAGTAAACAGGATAGTGATGGGGAAGGTTATGTTTTATATGATAAAGCTTCTGGAAGACCTATAGGTAGTGGAGACATGCCTGACAGACATGGATACCATAGCCAGGATTATATTAATACTTATGGTTCAACAGTAAAATACAGAAGTAATGGAGAATATTATGATGATTAAGGGATTTCATAATTCCTTTTTTTCTTTTTTTGTGGGAAATTATTTTATAGTGCAATTTATAAAATAAAAATTAATAAATTTAATAAAAAGTACTCAAATTATTGGTTGAAAGTATTGGTTTAATGAAAGTATTGATTAAAATAGTATTTTTGTATTAGTTACATATATATGGAGCTGATAATTTAGACCAATTTTTACTTAAAATTTCAGTTAAAAATTAATAAAATATGATTTGAGTATTAGGGGTATAATATATTATTTATATATTTTACAGATAGTAGTTATTTAATATGAATAGCTATAACATATATTAATAGTAGTATTAGTGTTTTACTTATTATAGTAATTATACTTATAATAGCTATTTAACTAATTTATCTTATTTATATTTTGTCTGTAAATACAGAAATATTCGGCATACTAATGCCGACTCATATAATATTTAAGATTTAATAAATCTTATAAAAAAAGACCTTAAATAAACTTATTTTATATTTAAATATTTAATTAATGATATTTAAATAGAATAAATATTATTATACTAATTTTAAAGATAAAAACAAATATTATATTGTTATTTAGCTTAAATCAGAATATGAACAGATATTCAACCAAAAATTTATAATTTTCATGAAATTTATAAAAGAAAAACTTGCTAAATGGGTTAACATGATATAGGTCAGGCTGTTAATATATGGCAGTTTCATAAAAAAAGATTTAAAAGAAAGCTAAATTACATAGCTTTCATATTATTAAGTTTTAATTTTTGTTTAATATGCTCACGATCAATGTGAATATATTTGTCAGTTGTTTGGCTGTTACTATGTCCTGCTATACTTTGAACCTCAGCTACTGTAAGGATTTCAGCATAATGACTTAGTGCAGTGTGTCTGAGAATATGAACACTAACATTTTTCCCGTAATTTACCGGACAATCTATATTTTCATTAGCTATTCTCTCATCACTTAACTTAGCATACTTTTTTATCACATCTTGAACTGCACGTTTTCCTATACGTTTTCCCTTTTGATTTAAAAAAAGTTCTTCACGGGTTTTCTCAGCTTCAGCTTTTTTTCGCTGAATAACAGGTCTGTAGACATCATAAGTATTTTTTCTAAGTTTTGTTATACGGTCATAAATCATATCATTAATACTGGCTAATGTATCATAGGTTATAAATGTAGTGCGGTCCTTAGACTGTCCTTTTGTTGTTTCTGCACGTAGATGTAGTTCTATATAGCTATTTACGTCATCAGGCAATATATAAAAACCATTTTCATCTAATGGAACTTGAATGTCACTTTTATTAAGCCCAACCAACTCTTTTAACCTAATTCCAGAGTCAAGAAATGTAGAACAGATTGCATAATCCCTTGCATTTCCGCTTAATTTTATTGTTTCAAGTAGGAAATCACTTTGCTGGCTATTTAAGCTTATTTTTTCAATTCTTTTTTTAGCAGTTTCAGGATCTTCGACTTTAACTTCAATAATATCCTTCATTTTAATGGGATCATGCTGTATTTCTTCTTGAACTTCCTCAGAGTTGATGAATTCTAAAATATTCATCATGTATGTTTTTACTGTTGTCCTTTTATTGCCTCTACCTTTAAGACAGTATCTACGGTAGTGTCTTAGTTGTTTTTTAACATTTGTGCTGTCCAGTTCTTCAATTCCTTCATTTTCAAGGTAATTGATAAACTGATTAATATTAAATGTTTGTTTTTTAATTGTTTCTGAGGTTAGGTTCTTTATCTCTTGTTTTTCTTCAAGATATTCATCTAAATATCCTGAAAGTTCTTTTGTAGCAATCATAATCTTTTTTCACCTAGTTCATGATTTTTTAATCCCAATTTTTGCTACATTTTATTCTTTGTTTTTTTAGTATATAAAATATTCGTATCTTTCTTTTACTTACGTATATTATTACATAAAATATACGTTCTCTTTATATATAAAATTAGGCTGAAAATCTCTTTTCTGAGAAGGTGTCAAAAAACTATCAGGACATATAGGTTAGCTGCTGCAAAAAGACCATTTTCTTCAATTTTTGAATTTATAATAAAAAATTTTTTTAAAGTAATACTTTTTTTTAGTTGACACAATTAAATAACAATGATTAAATCAGATTAATGATAAAACATTATTACAAGTTAAATTCAATATTAAATTTAACCTGCATGGTGTTTTGATGGAAGAAAATGATATTTACTCAATCAGTGCAATCAATAATTTGATTGATAAAAAAATTAGCTACTGTGATGATTTTAAAAAGATCAAAATCAGAGGTGAAATAACTAATTTTAACGGATCATATAATTCAGGACACTACTATTTCTCCCTAAAAGACAAAAACTCTTCAATTTCCTGTGTAATGTTTAAATTATCTACAAAATCTTTGGATTTCGAACCTAAAAATGGTGTGGATGTTGTAGCCAGTGGTGAAGTTTCATTTTATAAAGTACGTGGAAACCTGCAATTCCGAGTAAGAAAAATGCAGGAAGCAGGATTGGGAGATTTATACATTGCTTTTGAAAAGCTTAAAAAGAAATTAGATAAAGAAGGATTATTTAAAGACAAAAAAGCAATTCCACAATATCCTAAAAAAATAGGAGTAATAACCTCTGCAAGCGGAAAAGCCGTTAAAGACATTGTAAACAACATTGAAAAAAGATGGCCTGCAGAAATAATTGTCTGGAACACTACAGTACAGGGAGCCAACTCTACCCGAAGCATAACTAAAAATATTGCATTGGCAAACAAAACAGATGTTGATGTGATAATTGTAGGTCGTGGAGGAGGAAGTACTCAGGATTTATGGGATTTTAACAAAGAGGAAGTTGTACGTTCAATAGCTAATTCTAAAAAACCGGTTATAACAGCTATTGGTCACTCAACAGACAAAACGCTTTCAGATTTGGCATCCGATAAAGTTGCAGCAACACCTACAAAAGCAGCTGAGCTGGTTGTTCCAAATAAAGTTGAACTTAATGAAAAGCTAAAAAATATTGAAACAAGATTAAATGATTTAATAAATTCCAAATTAGATAATTTAACACATAAACTCAATATTTCCAAAAACAATAAAACCTTAAAAGATCCTTTATCAAAGTATAAGAATCATCACACAAATTTGGTTTTATTAAAAACAACTGCTGAGAAATCATTAAATCAGCTGATTCAGTCAAATGAACTGCAGCTTGATAACTTTAATAATTCATATATTCTGAATAATCCTGATTATATCTTAAATAAAAAAGTCGGTAAAATTACTTTATTTAAAAATGAATTGGATAACAACATATCTAACTGTCTGTTAGAATATGAAAATAAACTTAACCTACATTTTAAAAATTTAAAATCCCTGAATTTCCTTGAATCTTTTGAATTAAAAAGAAATTCTTTAAATTTAATTGAGAATAATTTAAATAATTCAATTAATGTCACATTGAATTCACATATTCATGATTTGGAAATAATTAAAAATAATCATGTTTTCAGCAATCCGTGTCATGTATTGGACGATAAATTTGTTAAAATGGCTCAAATACATAAAAGTTTAGATGCAGAAATTACTAAGACATTAGACAGCAATGAAAATAAATTAAAGATTCTTGAAGAAAAATTAAAGATTTTAAATCCTGATGAATTGCTGGAAAAAGGATATGTTGTAAAAGATCCTGATGAAATAAGAAAATCCAAAGCTAAAAATGTAATTATAATACTGTTTTTAGCTATTGTTATAGTACTGTTAATATTACTTAGTTTAAAATAAAATAAAAAGGTGATAATATGACTAAAAGTTTTGAAGAAAAGTTAGAAGAATTGGAAAAATTAGTTAAACAATTAGAATCAGACAATGTTCCGTTAAAAGAAGCTGTTGAGTTGTATACTCAGGCAAATATATTACTTAAAGAGTGTAATACTGAATTAAGTGATACAAAAGCAACAATTCAAAAAATAAGTGAAGATGGAGCCTTGGAAGAGTTTTAATTATTTCTATTTATTTTTAGTTTATATTTTATTATTGCAAAAGTGTAACTGGAGTATTATAGTAAAAAAATCAGATGTCATGAAAAAGGTTTGTTTACATTGAAAAAGACGAAATTAAATTACCGCCTCTTTGATACTTAAGATAATTTCATTTTTAAATTATATATTGATGATTTTTTTAATTATTTGTATTTTTAAATAATATAATGAATAAAAATTATGATTTTATTAATTTTGTTCATTATACAATTTAAAATTAGAAAAATTTATTATTAATTAAAAATATAAATAATATCACGAGATGATTTTTATGATAAAAAGAGAATTATATTTATCAAAAATACGTAAATTCATTGATAAAGAAGAAATTAAAGCTATAACTGGAGTTAGAAGATGTGGTAAAACTTGTTTACTTAAACAAATTATTGATGAACTTGAAAAACGTGGGGTAAATAATGAAAACATTCTATATGTATCATTAGAATCATCTAAATACGACAACATTAAAGATTATGTGGATCTAAATGAATATATATTTAAACAAACTGAAAATCTCAAAGGAAAAATATATTTACTTTTTGATGAAATCCAATTAGTTTCCAATTGGGAAAAAAGTATTAATGCATATAGAATTGATTTAAATTGTGATATTTACATTACAGGTTCAAATTCCAAATTATTATCTGGAGAATTAGCTACTTTAATTTCTGGCAGATATATCAAAATAGACCTATATCCATTTTCATTTAATGAAATATTAGAATATTACAAAGTAACTAATGGAAATTTAACAAAAGATAATGAAAAATCAATATTTAATAAATATCTTAAATATGGAGGCCTTCCAAGAGTTCTTGATTTTGATGATGATGAAAAAATAGATTATTTAACAGATATCTATAGTACTATTGTTCTTAAAGATATAATTTATAGAAATAATATGCGAAATATTGGTTTTTTAGAAAGGCTAATAAAATTTTTAATAACAAACACAGGCCAGATATTTTCTGTTAACTCTATTAAAAAGTATTTGAAACATGAAAATATAAATGTCTCAACAAATACCATCAGTACATACTTAAAACATATTACTGAAGCTTATATTTTATTAAAAGCACAAAGAGAAGAAATAAAAACAAAAAAACTTCTTAGTGTTAATGAAAAATATTATTGTATTGATCCGGGATTTTATCAATTACAGGCTGGAGTTAATAAGTCAAGAGGGCAAATATTGGAAAATGTAGTATTTTTAGAGTTAATCAGAAGAAAATATCGGGTTACTGTTGGAAATATTGGAAAACAAGAAATTGATTTTATATGTAGAAAACATGATAAAACTATTTATATTCAAGTATCAGAGTCAATTTTAGATGAAAATACACGTGAAAGAGAATTTAATCCTTTAGAGAAAATATCTGACAATTATCCTAAATATGTATTAACATTAGATGACTGGGACTACTCTAAAAATGGAATAACTCATTTAAATGTAATTGATTTTTTAAAAAATGAAAATATATGAAAATTGAATCTTTTGTATTTTACGTGATAGTCAACAGTTAAATAGTCATGTGCTTGTTGAAAATGGAACGAGTGTTTATTATAATCAAAATACCGGAACCTATACAATATTTATAGGTAATGATGAAACTCATGATAATATTTTAATTACAACACATGATTACTAACTATTGTAAATAGTGTTATCTATTCTAATGCTGATAAAACTAATAATACTTCCAATAGTGATTTAAGCACCCCCACATACTGTTAATATAAAAAAAGACACTTCTTCAAATGATACATCCATTGATGATGATTTTGATGATGATTACTATGAAGATTACAGTTCAGGAAGTTTTAGTTCTTCTGGATCTGATTCAGGTTCTTTTGATTATGGTTCATCATATGAAAGCTCTTCAGAACATGCAAAAGTTATTAATATCGATTAGCAACAATTTATAAATAAGTTTTTAAGGTAATGGAATTTATCGCTCAGCTTTTTCCAATTACCTTTTTTTTAAGGTCCATATTGTATGAATTCATCATCTATAACCATTCCGCATTTTCTGCATATTAATTCACACCTGCAATCGTCCATTACAAAATCTGTTGATCCGCAACCTGGACAGTGTTTTACACTTTTAGTACTGTTTGTTTTATATTTTAATCCATTACATTCATAATTAGTCATTTTTATTCCTCTCAATTAAATTAACATATTGCCTGTTTATTATTTTGAATGTTTTTTACAAATCCATTATTCACTGCTGGTTCTTCAATTTTTTTAAAGAAGCTGGCATGTACCATATTATTTTCATAGATTAATATATGCCCGTTACCGTAGCTGTTGGAAATTTTATAATATTTTCCTAAACCTACTGCCTCTTTTTTAATAAATGAATCATCATTTATACTATCCAGTATATTTTCAAGCTCTTTGTTGGAGATATTTATTTTTTCTTTGTTGGAACTGTCAATAATGTAACTTCTAAGTAGCATTTCATTATACTTTTCATATAATGAATGATTATTAAATATTTCAAGGCTTACTTTGTTTTCTACAATGCATATTACTCCAATCTGATTATTTTCCATTTTGAAGTGTTTTAAATAGCTGTCAATATCGTATTTATTTTTTTCATAGCTGTCTCTAAGTGCATTTGTTTTGGAGCAGGTGTTTTTATCCTTTTCCAAATCATCAATAGAACTCCATACAACATTCTGACGAAGTTTGTTTTTATTGTATACTTTTTTTCTTCGGGTATTTGAGTTAGCCATGTAATTTGAATAATGAAACTCTGATTTATAGGTGTTTCTTCCTTTTTCAGAACAGTTTACAGGTATTTTTATTTCACTTTTAGGAGCTATTATCATTGTTTGTGAGATAATTCTGTTCTGGAGAGATCCTGCAATTTCTTCACCATCAAGTAAAATTAATGGAGATATGGAGTTATTTTTTAATTTTACTTGTTCTATATTTGAGTTATCACATTCTTCAATCTTTACAAGTCCCATTTTCAGCCCTTCTTTTAAATCTAAAACATCAAATGGAGTATTGGTATCACTTAAAATAGGAACTATTGTCATGTTTTCATAATTCTGCCTTTCAGCTAAACTCAAATGCTTTAAATTCATTTTTAATCACCTATATAACGTTCAAATCATTTTCAGGGTCTTTTTTTAATTCATCTATTTCATCAGGGGTTAATATTTTAGCTATTCCCATTTCTCTGTTGTAGAATTTGATTTGTGCATAATCTTCATCTAAAATTTTATCATAAATTCTACCTGCACTCATTGTTCCTCTAATTACTGTATTTGTACTGTTTGATACATATGCAACTTGTCCTGCGTGTCTCATTTCAACTTTTATAGCTTCATCATCATAGTTATTGTCTTTTTCCTTTATTAATTTAAGAATTCCGTCTTTTTTAAAAGGTTTTACTCCAAAAAAGTGATTCATACTTACTAAAGTAATATACATATCTTCTTTCATTTTATCTATTCCTTATGTAGGTTAGTGCTCTGTTTTTAATATCACTGAATTTTTCTTCTCTGATTAATTCACCATTTTTAAAGACAGTCTGCAGATAGTCTTTGTTTTCATCAGATATTGGAACAGTTTTAAAGTGATCCTTTTCTTTTACTAATTTCAATCTTCCTGTTTTTGATTTTTTGCTGCTGTCTAACGGGTTTTTAAAGATATCATGCCATGTTCCGTCTCTTAGCTGTGCTGAACATTTAAATGCAGTTCTTTGAGTGTCTCTGTTTACTGAAGAATGGAGGCCACTTCCCATTCCAAATATGATGTTTTGTGCTGCCCAGCCATTTGATTTCATTCCAAATAGAATATCCCTTATTTTATGATAGTTTAAACCGTCTCCCCACAGCAGTCCGATGTTTTTTGCAAAGATTTTATATCCTTTTTCGGTTTTTACAGTTCCAAAACCTTCTTCAAGAATATTTAAACAGTCCAGCGTTGTTGAAACTGGTTCTCCACTGTCGGGTCTAAATACTACTTTATTTCCATCAGTTTTTTCTAAAAATTCATCAATTTTATCATTTAATTTATTGCCTTTTGTACTGGCTTGTTTTAAGAATTCTCTGTAGTTATAACTGTCAATTACCATAGATAATATTCCGTCTTTTGCATTATCAATTACATTAACTGTCTGTTTTATTTCACCTTCTTCTCCCAATGAAGTCATTACACTGTGTTCAGTTGCCTGTACTGACAGGCCGTATATATTATTGTCATTATAGTAGTTTTCAGGTATTGTTAATGCCGGAATTGTATCAGTTCCTTTAAAGCTTAGGAGATGTGCACTTCCACAAAGTTCTGCAGATTCTGTTGAGGTAGCTCCCCTATATCCAAAATCATGTAACATAAATTCCAGGTTTTCTTTGCCTGATCCTGTTACATCTAAATAAAAGTTACAGAGTTTTCTTACCTCTGCTGACAATGTAGCTACTGTTGACGGATACCATACATGCAATAATAATGATTCCAGGTAATTCGGTAACCAGTAGCACTGTTTATCTGTGTTTTCAACAGTCATTAAAACATTTCCCACTTCTACAGGTGTTCCCTCTTCTACGGCTTTTATTTCTATCGGCAATTTTCCATCAAGTTCATCAGCTATATACATCCATCCGTCATAGTTGAATATATCTTCACCAATGTGTGTGTTAATCAGACTGTTTGCCTGGTTTACTTTTTCTGGAGTTATAACTTGTCCTTCCAAATACTTTTTTATTATGTATTGGAGACCATAAAAGATTGTTTTGTTAAACTCTGATCCTACCCTGCTTTCCAAATATGAATATAATTTTTCAGTATTTTTTGGGTAAAATGCATGATGGGTAACTTTGTAACTGTCTGTCAGTAAACAGATATTGTTTTCAATCATTTTTAGTACCTCTTTTATAATATAATGTGTATATATTGTGAGTTTATACTATATAAATGTGTTTAATTAGTATTTAAAAAAAGTAAAAATGATGGTTTTTTTGATACGTGTTTGTCCCTTTTTAAGTAGGAGATATTATGCGGGGTGTGATGTTTAATTTCCAGTGTTTTTATCGTGTAAAAGGTGATATTTTTAATTTAAGAGCCAATACAATATATTTACAGTTTTAGGTTTCTTAATCTGTTATTATAAAAGAAATTAGCATGTATCAACTCATTTTCATAGATTAATGAGGTTCCTGATCCGTTATTTGTTTTGATGAAATAAGACTGACCTAAACCAACAGTATTTCTTTTATTAAAATATTTTTCATTTATATTGTCTAAAACAGCCTCAAAGTCAAAGTCATCTTTTATAAGTGAATTATTTCCAACATCATCAATAATATAACTTTTAAGAATCATATCACTGTACTGTTCATATAAACTATGATTAGCAAATACATCCAAACCTACTTTATTTTCTAACCTGGCTATTACACCAACCTGATTATCATAAATCCCGAAGTGTTTCAAATAATCATCATTTGTTTTTTCTATTTTTTCATAATTATCCCTTAAAGCAGAGGTTTTGGAAAAACTGTTTCTTTTTACTTGAAGGTCTTCAATAGAATCCCATACTGCACCTTGTGAAGCTCTTATTGAATTGTCCATATTATATTCTGCTTTTCTGCATCGAGTTTCTGAATTTGCCATATAATTTGAATGTTTAAATTCAGATTTGTAATTCCACCTTCCCTGTTCAGAGCAATTAACTGGAATTGGTATGCTGGTATTCGGAGGAATTAACATACTTTGTCCAATAATTCTGTTCTGTTTTGCTCCAGCTACTTCTTCCCCATCTACTAAAAGTAATGGAGAGGTAGCATTATTTTTAACCATAATTGTTCCAACTGTACTTTGTTCACACTCAGATACTTCAACAAGACCCATTTTAAATCCTGTTGTTAAATCTAAAATATCTAATTTCAAAGGTGAATCATTTAAAATAGGAACTATAGTTATATTTCCACATTCTTGTTTTTTACCTAATAGCAATGTCATTTAAATCAATTTTTTAATATTTTTATAACAACTTATGTTATTACATAGTTATATTGTATTATTCTAGTATATAAATGTATCTAAAAAGTAACTAATTAGTTATAAATATGTATATTAATTTGGTTCTTTTATATAGCTGGTAAAAAATTTAACCAACAGTATATAAAAGGTCGGTCAAAAAAATAACCAACTATATATAAAAGGTCGGTCAAAAAAATAACCAACTACTTGAAAAAGCTGATAAAAATGGAAATTGAAACACAATCATATATTACAAATTTACTTAAGACAAACCCTAAAATAGTTGAAAATAATTTAAACTATAATGATAAAAAATTTAACAAAAAAAAAGAATATTACCAACTTAAAGAACATATTGACACATTTTTAGAAAAAGAAAGTGATGACCGATTTTTTATAATGCCCGGATTAAGAGGTGTTGGGAAAACAACAATCATATACCAATTATTCAGTTATCTGCTTAATGAAAAACAAATTCCAAAAAACAGAATATTATATCTTAATTTAGAAAACCTAAAAGATGTTCCTAACTTTAATATTAAAGAATACATTGATGTTTTCCTAAAAGATGTAAATGAAGCATATCCAACGGTAAAAAATAAGGTATTCATATTTGTAGATGAATCACAATATTCAAAAAATTGGGCATCTTTAGGTAAAATAATATTTGATGAAGATAAAAATGTTTTCATGATTTTTACAGGATCAGATGCATTGAATTTAGAGTATAACAATGATTCAGCTAGAAGATCTCTTAAAAAAGAAATTTATCCATTAAATTTTGCAGAATATCTTTATTTAAAATATGATATTAATTATCCGGACATGTTAAGTGAAACTTTTAGAGACATGATTTTTACAGGAAAAGTCGAAAAATCTCAAAAAATCGAAAATATGATGTATAATCAAAATCTAATAAATTTAAACCAGAATTACTTAAAAGAATGGGAATATTATATTCAATATGGATGTTTTCCATTTACTTTAAATAGAACAGAAGAATCAATTGTGCAATTGACTTTGGATATGAAAGACAGAATAATTGAAAAAGACCTTGATATAATAACTTCTTTTACAACTCCAATACGTTTAGCTACATACAAATTAATAAATATTATAGCAATGTCAAAACCTTCAGAGTTATCATCCAATAAACTATCCAATATATTAAATATTTCAAAAACTTCCATACAATCAATATTTCAGGCATTGGAAAAAACACATTTATTATTTCATGTTGAACCTTATGGATCTTGTGTTAAAAGACAGCGAAAATCCTGGGAATATTACTTCTTAACTAGTCAAATAAAAGCAAGTATCTATATAAAAAATGGATTAGCTACACAAAATCCAAAAGAATACATTGCAAACCTTTCTGAAAATCTTGTTGCAGCTAGTTTATTTAAACTGCAGCAAAACAGAGATTTTGGAATATTTTATGACCCTGAAAAAGGTGGAGTAGACTTTCTGTTAAACACTATAATGGGAGATATAATTCCTATAGAAGTTGGAATTGGTGCTAAAAATACAAAACAGGTTAAAAAAGCTATTTCAAGATACAACTCTGATTATGGAATTATAGTTTCAAATAAAAGCAGCAGAATTCAAAAAGAAGATAATATAATAAGCATTCCCCTTTCTACATTTTCATTTATGTAGTTTCATATGTAAGAAAAGGTTCTTAATGGAATATAAATAATATTATTTTCCTTTTTTATGCTAAATGTTCTATTAGATATTAAAATACCATAATCAGAATTATAATTATTAATTGCTTTTGTTAATTGACTTTTAGTTTTTTTTACCTACACCCACTTCAATCGGAATTATTTTATCAATATTTCTTACTAAAAAATCAACACCTGACTTTTTAGGATCATAAAATAAACCTATAAAATTATGACATAACAATTTTAGTTTATATAATGATGATGCAACTAAAGTTTCAGCTAATGTGGATAAACATTTTTTACTATTTAAATTATATCTTCCAATTTCAAAATTAATTGATGCTTTAATGGATGGAGCTAAAAAGAAATACTTCCAGGGTTTTTTAATAATTTTACTTCCAGTACCATAAGCAGTTATGGGAAATAATAATTGTGTTTTTTCTAAAACATTTAAGATATTATTAATTGTATTTGGAGAAACACCTAACATTTGAGCTATTTAACATTTGAAGTTCCACCAGGTTTTTGCATAGCAATATATGTAACAATTCGTGATATAGTATCATTAGTAGAACTATTAAATGTTTTTAAAGAAGAAATATCTTTTTCAATTATTCTATTTATATTATTTATAGTTTTTTCATGAATTTGAAAATCTTGCATTTTTAAAGAAAATGGGAATGAATGTTGTGTTAAAAACTTTTTGAATTCAATATATGGATCATTATTTAAGTTAATCATACTTTCTTGGATTTTTCTTTCATTAGTTATAGTTAAATCAACATTTCCATTTAGTATTAAATCTTGCAATGCAAAAGACATCTCCTTTGGAAAATGTATGTTCTGTTTTAAAAAAAGATATTCTGGAAATGTACATGGAAATATTGGTTATTTTTCCATTCTTCTAATTGCATCAGCATGAATTTGTAATTCAATAGCAGATAAACCAGTAAAAATCATAAAAATATTATTGTTATTATCATATACTATTTTACCAGTTAATGCCCAATTTTTATCAAAATGAACTTCATCAATTAATAAGAATATTGGTTTATTTAATTCCACCATTGTTGTTTGATGTATGTTTTCAATAAAATTAGTTATTACATCCAATATATTAACATCATAAAAACTTTTCAACTCACTTACATCAAAATAAAGAATATCTGAATTAGGAACATCATTTTTAATTAAATATTCATACAATTGCAATAAAATTGTTGTTTTACCTACTCCTCTAAGACCAGGCATTACAATAAATCTATTTTGATTATTGCCATTTAAAAAGTTGTCAATGTATTCTTTTATTCTGAAATAATCAGTACGATGATTTAATTTTTTATTATTTGAGGATAATTTAGAAGATATAATTTTAGGCATTAATCTTTGTTTAGCTAAAATATATTGCATTAATTCTTCTTATAATTTCATAGTTTTACCTCCCAATTTTTATAGCCTATTATATTTTCATACTATTTTTCGTATAAGATACAATAATGAAAAAAATAAAATAGCTATTTTTGAGCTATTTTATATTTAATCAATTGTTTTAATCCATTTGCATCACAATTTTCAGGTTCTAATTCCAATGCATAATTACAATATTTTAAAGCTTCTTCATATTTATTTAATATTAACAATGATGCTGATTTAAAAAATAAAACATTAAAGTTATTAGTTACTTCCAGGATTTTATCATAGCACTCAATAGCTTCATTATAAATGTTTAGTTTATATAATGTGGTGGCTTTTGCATATATTATTACTAAATCATTTGGTTCTAATTCTAGGAGTTTATCACAGGTTTTCAATGCTTCTGTATACTTGGTGAGTTCAAATTGGGCTGAGAATTTAATAGCTAATGCGTTAAAATTGTTTTTGTCTTTTTTTAATATTTTATTGCATTCTTTTATCGTTTCATCGTATTTTCCGTGTTCATACAACTCTGCAAGTTTAAGATTAACATTTAATTTTTCTTCGTACTTGTTTATCAGATTACTGTCTTCAAATGAGTTTAAATAATGTATACAAATTATTTTTCCAATTGTAGCCAGATTGTTGGTAGGATTTATATTTAACACACATTCAAAACCGTCAAGCGCTTTATAATAATCCTTTTTGTTTAATAATTTATTTGCTTCAATCAATGCAGATATTATTACATCCATATGCATCACACCTATTTAATTATTAAATAAAGAAATATTAAACCTTATTGTTATATTTAAAGACAATTTTTCAGTTTCGAGTCAATATTTCACCCCCATTACAATTAAGTGCTCTATACAATGCTTTTGGAGCTTCATCAATATCACCTAATAAATAAACGGCATTCATCATTAAAGCTGCAGCTTCTTCATTATCCTTATCAACATCCAAAACATCATAACAAAGATTTAAACATTCTCTATATTCCATACAGTGAAATCTATTAATTGCTTTTTTAAGAGAACCGTCAACTTTATCGTTAGCTATTTCCAAATCAAAAATTAAATCCTGAACTTCCTTTGCTTCGATCAATCTGTCCAGTTCAAGTAAAGCACAGAATTTATTTTTCCATAAATGTGTATTTGTGTTATTAATCTTCAATCCTTCATCAACACATGCCAATGCCTCTTCATATTTTTCCATTTCCATTAAACATTCAGATTTTGATATTAAAGTTATAATATTTGATTTATCTTTTTTTAAAGATTTATTTAATATTTCAAGAGCTTTAGGGAATCTTTCAAGTTTCATAAACATACATGCTTTAGCATTTAGTGTAACACTATCTGCATCATCACTGATCTTATCCAAATATTCAACGGATTCATCAGTTCTGTCAAGATTATATAAGAATGTAGCTATTGAAATAAGAACTGCATCATCATCAGGATTATCTTTCAAATCATCAAAGCACAACCCCAATTCTTTTTCATAAATTTCTGCCGGAATAGTCTCATCAATCTGATCTTTTGGCAGATAGATTGCAAATTTATTAAATGTCTTTAAATTTGAAATTGTTTTTTCCACTTCATTTGCATCATTTTTGCGGTTTAATTCTTCTAAAGCCAATTTTTTATTAGTTAAAACATCAAGATTATCTCCAAAACTTTCCAAGTATTCATCAGCTGTTTTAATTACCTCTTCAAACTTTTCTAAAAGAAATAAACAGTCAACTTTTAAATCCAAAATGCTTTTGTTATAATCAGCATCTAAAATTTCATTAAACAGCTCTAAAGCTTCATTATAATAATCCAAATCCATATAAACAATTGCTTTTACTTCTTTTAATTCTATATTTTCACCATTTGGCGCATTTTTTAATAATTTAAGTGATTTTTGTTTTTCATCAATGAAATAAAACATTGATGCAACAATAATTCTTAGTCTCACATCATCAGGTGATTCTCTTAAAAGATTACACCATGCAGGTATTTGTTTTTTTAATTCTTCCTTGTCAATATCCTCTTTTCTGAATTCCTTTATTTGATGTTCCATATTATTAACCTCAGATATTGCAATTTAAACCTAATCTTAAAAGTTTTTCTTTAACTTTTAAAGCTTCTTTTGTGCTGTTAAGTTCAACTAAAGAACAGAACTTATTTATTAAGATAGATTGATGGTTTTTATCAATTTTCAAGGCTACATTGGCAGTATCTACAACTTCATTAAAACGTTTTAATTGAAAAAGGCATTCAGTTTTATAGTAAAGTGCACTGATATTGCCGTTATCCACTTTCAAAACTTCGTTTAACAATTCCAGTGCCTGTTTATAGTTTTCCAGTCCCATTAAAATAACAGCTTTTAACTCTATAATAGAAACATTTCTAATATTTTCAATCTGATTTAAACAATTAAGAGATTCATTTAATTTACCTAGTTTATATAATAAAACAGATTTCCCAACAATGGTAGCTTCATCATCAGGATTTTCTTTTAAATCTTCATCAAATTTCAAAATTGCATTTTCAATATCTGCTTTCTTTTCTAAATTTTTACCATTAATTCTAATATTCAAATAGGAGTTCATATCTAAAACACCTCTACTCTAATCTTGGTAATAAGAAATATAAAAGCTTATTGTTAAATTTAAAGACAATTTAACCAGTAAAAAACAATTTAACAAAGTATAAACAATATTTATTTTAAATTAAAAATAATATTTATTTAACTTTAAAATATTGATTTCAGCCTTAAAAATTGTTCTTTTTTACAACAAAGCATTTAAATACTTGATATATCATAATAATTGCTATAAAAATTGATTAGCGTGATAACATGTCGAATCAGGCAGAAGACAAACTGTTTAAATATGCTGCAAAAGAAGACGGATTTAGTTTTATAAATTTAATTGAAGAATTAAATTCAGACATGAAAAAATATGACTTTGAATCTGAAAATTTAATATTCAACCCAACAGAATTAATAGAACTTGATCCTACCGTCTATAAATCAGATATGATAATGGAATTGGATAATATAATAGTAATAACTGAATTTCAATCAACAGTAGTAAAAAAATTCGATGAAAAAAGATATCGTTTATATACAGCAATTGTTGATTATGCAAAGCAAAACAACAAACCAATACTTTTAATAGTATTTAGTACAGCTGAAAAAACAAAAATTAAACAATATAAATTAAATAAGGACTGTGTATTTACAATTCCAATAATATCTCTAAAAGATTTTGACGGTGATGAAATTATAAATAATATTGAAAATAAAATAAAAAACAATACAAAAATAACCAGACGGGAATTAATATATCTATCACTAGCTCCATTTATGAGTTCAAGAAATCCTCTTGATGAGCAAATAGAAAAAACTGTGCAAACACTAAATAAAGTACGAAATTCCATAGGAAGTACTAAGAATTTTGCTTTTGGAATTGAATTTCTAATTGTAGATAAATTTATAAACGAAACATCAAGAAGAAAAAGATTAAGAAACATATTGAGGGATAATATGAGATTAATGGAAGAATATGGGCAAGAAAGATACGATGAAGGATATGAAAAAGGAATTGAAAAAGGAATTAAAAAAGGAATTGAAAAAGGGCATGCTGAGGGAGCTAATAATGAAAAATGGAAAATAGCAAAATCATTATTAACTAGAAACATATCTCCTGAAGACATAGCTATTTCAACAAAATTAAGCATAGAAGAAATAAAACAGCTAAATTTAAAAAATTAAATGGATTAAATAGTGATTAAAAATGACCGAAATATATTGCTCAAAATGTGGAGAAAAAAACTCACCGACAAAAGATTATTGTATCAACTGTGGAAGCGTACTTAGAAAACTTGATAACTTTAAAGTAGGTGATAAAATAACCTCATTTGAAGACATGTTTACACAAAAACACAAAGAGCAATTAAATGAAATACCATTAACCAATGAGATTTATGAACTTATATTGAATAATATATATGAAACAGGTAAAAAATCTCTTAAAAACAAAGGGTCCACAGCTTTAGAAAAAGTAGCTGATGTTGTTGAAGCATATGCCAAATGGTCATATAAATCCAAAGGAGGAGAACTTGGATTTTATAGTGCAAACAATATAAAACTAGATGACCGGCTAAATGATTCAGTACAAATAGCTACACTAATTCATGAGTTATCACACCATCTGCTTGCTGAAATTCATGAACAAATTCTAATGTATTTCTGGGAAGTTGAAAAAACCTATGAAATTGAAGTATTTGTCCAATACATCCTTGCATCTGGAACAGTACATTTAATGAATGAATACTGTGCCCATACTGTTGAAGGAAGATTCATTCCACATGGTTATCAAAATTACGGGTCATTTAATTCAATACTTGAAGAACAGAAAGATGAACTTGATCATGACACAGTTGTTATTTCACTTGTTTTAGGAAATACAATAGCTGAAGACATAATCCATTTACTTGAGCATTTTATTGATGAAGATTTGAGACACGAAATAAAACAGCAATACAATAAAGACCAGTTACCTCCCAGCTATTCTCAGATAGGTATGGAAACTACAGATATGATGGATGGAAACAGCAGAAACGAACTGATTATGGGACCTCTTGCAGGTTCATTTGATGCAGCTATGAAAAATCCGGATTTTAAAAATGTGCTGAATGAATTTTTAGACACTTTTAAATCATTTAATCAGTGAATTTCATTTAAATCTTCACCATTAAATGCTAAAATTAATTTTTTAAAAGTATCTGCTTTTGTGACTGTATAGGAAGGTATTTTAACTTCACTCCATGCTTCATCAAATATTTCCTGAAGTTCATTTAATTCTAATTTTAAACTAGCTATTAAATCATTTCTGGATTTATTAAATTCCAAATTAAAAGAAGGATTATAATAATCACTGTAATCATCACAAATCCAATTATTAGCTTCTAAAATAAAATACTTAATGTGTAATTTAAGTAATTTTAAATCACTGATATTGTCAACTGATATGTTAATGATATGGCCTATAGATGTTTTGTAGTGATCCCATTGTTTATTATTTACAGATTCATTAGCTAAATTAGTATAATACCTATATAAAACATCATAAATAGAATCAGTTACTTTAGATTTCTTAAATAATGACTCGTATTTTTCTAGAGAAATAAATTCATCTAAACTGTTATCATAATAATAGACAATGTATTTATTTTCTTTTAAAAATTTTTCAGCTTCAGATGTTAAAACAAAAGTGCTGTTTTCAAATTCATTATTAATCTCATCATCTGATAAATTTTTACTTATTCTTTCAATCAGTTCATCTTTTTTACCTGAAACTTTCAAATCATACTTTTTTAAAACCTTTTTAATATCTGAAATAGTATAATTAGAAATACTGTAAACAGGATCACCTAATGTGAAATAATTATCTTTAACAGCCTGTTTTTTTAATTTAAACCCGTCAATATTATTAAATACTGGAAACTCAACTTTCCCAGGATTTTCATTGACATATCTTAAAAAACAAACATAAGCATATTTAAAATTAAGGGGATATTTCTCATATAATTTGGCACAATATATCTCATTTAAGTTCAAATCATCATCTTTCGGTGCTTTAATAGCTATTGATTGCATATTTTTAGCACCACATTTATAGCAAAATTTATCTGTTAAAAAAAGGCTGCTTTGACAATTCGGACAAAAAGTTATATTGTCTTTCAGATTTAAAAGGAAAATAAGTTCTTTTTTAGCTATTAATTCTTTAGAGGGTACAACATATTTTGTAATTTCTGGAGCTAACTGTTTTAAAAGATAATTTAATCTAATTGGAATAGCTTCCAAACAACATTCACCAGTAGTTATTTCATGTTTAATCTGATTAATAACAATATTAGCTTCTTTAACTGTTAAATTTAAGGAATTTAAATTATCCATAAATTCCTGGGAAAAATAATCTCCGCCAGTAAGCTCTCTTAATTTATTTTCTTCAGGTGTGTACTCAGAAGTCATTAAAATCAATTAGGTTATTAAATATTTAGAAAAGATATCCTTTGTATACAAGAAATATGAAAACAGCTATTAATATTCCAAGGTTTATATAAGTACTTGTGTCTTTAATCTTCTTTTTTACTAAAATAGCACAATATAAGATAATAGTTATAATATAAATTATTCCAATAATTAACTTAAACATATTTTCTCCTTAAAATGATTTTAGTATTTGAAAATATTTAAGTGTATTTACCTTCTTCTATATGTGGCAGCTATAAAACAGCCAGCTATCGGAGGTATAAAACACATCAATAAATAATATATATTTTGCATTGTGATAATAAATAAAATACCTGGAATTACAGCAACTAAAATACTATTAAGAAATGCATTGTCTGATTTAAATTCAAAAAGAAACCCCGCTGCAAATAAACAAAGAACTAATACAAGCCTACTTGCGAAAAGTATTGCAATTAAAAGGAAGATAAATCCTAAAATAATGGGATAAAGATTAGTTTTATTAAAACTTAACAAATCATCATTATCAGATTTACCATTTATTTTTGCACCGCATTTTTGGCAAAATTTATCTTTTATACTAGTTTCAAAACCGCACTCTGGACAGTAATGTTTATTTTCTTTTGAAGTATGATTAAGTTTAAGTCCGCATTCAGAACAAAAATCATCTCCACTAACTTCATTTCCACACTTTGGACATCTTATCATATTTTGCCTCATGGGTTTAAGCTAAAAATTCACATGAACTTATTGAAAAACATTATATCTTCAACACTTTCACCATTTGTTATTTTTTTAATTGATTTATATGAATCATAAATTGAATATATATGCAAAGTTAAACATGCTAAAATACCTAATAACAATACAATCACAGCTAACATATACCATAGATATCCCAATAGTAGTGTAAATATAGCTACTAATACTACAAGAACTATTTGAGATATTAAAAAGGATATGCCTCTTTTAAATAATCCTAAATAAATATGTCCCGCACCGGTAGTGTATATAGATATTAAAAATGCAGTTCCAGGATTAAAAGTAGCAACAAGATTATTGCCTACCTGATTATTTGCCTTTAATTCATGAGTTCCGCAATTAGAACAAAATGTAGCATTAACATTCATTTCACTTCCACAGTTAGCACAGAATTTTTTTTCTTGAAAATCATTGCTTTTTATTTTTTCATTTTTTTGAGAATGAAGTTTGGATCCGCAATTATTACAAAAAGCAGCATCCCCAACTTCTTTCCCACAAGAAGGACATTTAACCATTTATTCACCATTAACCATTTTTTATTAAAATTTTAGTACAACAATATTTGATTTATTTAATGTTTCATCATTAGTTAAAATATACATGAATTTCTATAATTGATAGAAATCCATAATTCAGTATTTTAATTAAAATATATCATCATCGTAGTCATCGTCTATATCATCATAGTCGTCATCATAATCTGATTCATATTCGTCAAATTCTCCATCACCATCAGTATCATAAGCATAGCTATCTAGTTCACCATCTCCATCTGTATCTACACCAACAGCATCTACGTACCCGTCTCCATCTGTATCTACACCAACGGCATCTGCATAGCCATCCCCGTCAGTATCCATGTAAACGGTGTCAAATTCACCATCTCCATCAGTATCCTCAACAACAGTATCCACATACCCGTCACCATCAGTATCCATGCCAACGGTATCTACGTACCCGTCTCCATCTGTATCTACACCAACAGTATCTGCATAGCCATCCCCGTCAGTATCCATGTAAACGGTGTCAAATTCACCATCTCCATCAGTATCCTCAACAACAGTATCCACATACCCGTCACCATCAGTATCCATGCCAACGGTATCTACGTACCCGTTTCCATCTGTATCTACACCAACAGTATCTGCATACCCGTCCCCGTCAGTATCCATGTAAACGGTGTCATATTGTCCATCACCATCACTATCTTCAACATAACTTTCTTTGTATCCGTCACCATCACTATCTACATATTCTCCATCTGCCATAATATCACTTATCCTGTTTTTAAACTTTTATCATATTTTTTAATAAAAGAAAAATGATTTAATTTTGTTAAATTTTAAATTTGTATTTTGTTGATCATTACACTTTTTACAAATATTCATTCACGATTTTTTTTAAAGGCCTTCACTGATTTGGAAATTCCTAAAACAGAAATATTATCCAATGTAGCTTGCTTAGTTTTGTTTTTATAGAATGTTTCTTCATCAAAAGTACCATTTTGTTTTTCCTGATTAATTTCACTAACAATTCTATTAACCATATTTTGGTAAAACATTACTGCTTTATCATGTGGCATGTCTTTTGTTGGAGTGTAAATTTGAGATGCAACCATACCAACTGCACTACTAGTAGTAGCCATTGCAATTCTTTCTAACATTAGAATATCTTTAATAAATGGATCATCAATAGAATCATATACTTCAATAAATACAGGTTCTATATTTTCAAGATATTCTCTATTTTGATAAAGTTTATATTTAAAAGACTGAAAGGAAACCGTTTTATCTAAAATTTTATTTGCAGTTTTACTTTTTGCAAATAAACCATTCATTTTACCTGAAATTTTATCATCAATGTCAATTATCTTATCAAATGTATCTTTTTCATCAGCATCAGATGTGTACTGATTGTTTGTATTAACATCAATTTCAGAAGTAGGTATTTCAGCTTCATGTTTAAGTATTTTTAAACCGCAATTGGGGCAAAATTTACTCCCACCAACTTCATTTCCACAATTAGGGCAAAAATTCATAGTATTATTTTCTTGAGGATCTATTTCTGGCTTAAGTATTTTTGAACCGCAATTGGGGCAAAATTTACTCTCACCAACTTCATTTTTACAATTAGGGCAAAAAACCATATTAATACACCATATAGCAATTATTCTCTTATAAGTTCAGCATATCTGAAGTTTATATTGTACCAATCTTTATCTATAAAAGTTTGAACCTTCGGTTGGCCTTTTTTATCATATTTTATTGATATAAGAGGTACTTTTTTTGTTTTAGCTTTGTTAGGTTTAGCTTGAGGCCTTTTCTTTTGTCCAGACATTTTTTTCATTTTTGCATCATGTTGATCTTTGTTAAATGTCATATTATCATCAGAAATCATTGATCCTACATTAGCAGCCATCATAACAGGAACACCAACACCAGTAGCCATGCTTGCGGCAGTTAAACCATACATTCCAAGTTTTTTAAGGTTTTTATTTCTTTTTTTAATACGTTTATACTCTACTTTTTGTTCAGGAGTTAAACTTTCAAAATATTCTCTTTCCTTTTTATCTTTTTCTTTTTCTTTTTCAGCCTGATTATCAATTGCATCAAATAAACCTTGAAGTTGTTCATAATTTTGGATTTTTTCATTTTCCAAAGCCTGGTCTTTTAAATTTTTCATATTGTTAAAAAAACCCATTTAAACACCTTTATTTTAGTTTATAACCACATTTATCACAAAATATAAAACTGTTATCTACTACTGAACCACATTTAGGACATTTATTCTCATTTGTTTTTGGAACATTATTATTAATTGCAGAAGTAGCAGTATTTTTTTTATGGTTTTCTGAAATTTCATCAATAGCTTCTTTTGATTTTTCTTTAACATTATTGAATAAATCTTTTGCATCAGCAACATGATCGTTGTCATGTTCTCTTGGAGGTAATTCTACCCTATTGGATTTTAGTTTAGAATTGTTATTTATTGGTTGATTATTTCCAATTTGTTTAGTTTTATTTTGAATTTCTTCTTTTTGTTTTTCTTGAAGTTCTAATTCATCAGTTAATTCTTTAATAACTTCACCATAATCTTTATGTAAATTTTGTTGTATTTTAAGTTGTTCTTCAAGCTCTTTTTTTAATTTATTAACAACATTTTTATGTTGGTCAATATTTTTTTTCATATCTTTTAAAAGATTTTTATGCTTTTGCAAATCCTCTTTTAAAATTTTATTTTGTCTAGATAATGCATCATTTAATGAATTTTGCTGATTAAATTTTGCATCATAATGATTTAATAATCCATCTTGTTTATCAATGATTTTTTCCAATCTTAAACAATATTCTTCATCATCAGCCATAATAAACACTTGCCTATTTAAAACTTCCTGTTTAAGACTATTGAATTCTACTTCAACAATTGTACTTTCATCATATAATTGCTGATACTGTCTTAAAAGTTCTGCTTTACTTGGTTTCAGTATTTTGATTTTCAACAACAGTTTGCACTTTTCCTCTTAACATCTCAAATAATTTAACCTAATTCAAAACTAGGAAGCCTAATTTTTTATTAAAATAGATATATTATATTTTAATTTTGTAAGATATCATATATTAATATTGTTATTAAAAATGGGGATTAATTAATATTTTATAAACAAAAAAGAAATTTATTCAGTCATGGATTTAAAATATCCTGAAAATAATTATATGCTGCATTTCTGAAATTGCACTAAAAACCTAACTTAGTGTATTAGAAGACAAAAAAGGAAGAATATATGAAATAACTAAATTTGGATTGGAAGTTTTAAACCAAATAAAAAAATTATAATCTATGTTTTAAATCATTAATTTTAGTTAAAACTTCTTCATCATGAGTTAAGTTATATAAAACACCATAAAAATACAAGGACTGATTTAAAAGATTTTTCTTTTCAAAATCCAAAGCTAAAAACATTGATATTTCCAAAATATCATCATTAATATTTGCCGGAATATTTTCATCATTTAAAACTTTTTTAATGTCTGTTTCATCAATATGCAGATAGCTGTTTATTAATTGCAGCTCTATTTGTGCCCTCGGATGATTTTCATAGTTTAAACTTTGTTCATATAATGCCTTTGATATGTTACACTTCTTATTTTCATAGTAGCAGTATCCCAAATCCCTATACGCTTTAGCTATTTCTCTTGGATCATAGCTAAACTTTAAAATTTCAACTGCTGTTTTCTTCAAATTATTCAAATCATAATTTCCATCATATAATGCAGATAATGTAGATAAAATCTCACCAGAAACAGGATTATAGGATAGAGCTTTTTTAAGTGCACTTTCAGCCCTGTCAAATTCAGATAAATTCATAAGTACAACACCATACAAGTAAAACACTCTTGGATATTCATCACCAAATGGAATTACTTTCATTTCTTTTGGTGTTTTAAAATATTTCCGGAATAACTCCTCTTCCAAAGGATTATTAAAGTAAAAATAATCAAATTGAGGATCTTCCCTAAATTTAAATGGTAAAATTTCCATAAAGTCTTCAAGCTCTTTTAGGGCTGTTTCAAAATCCCCATAATTCAGATAACTGTAAACTGATTTTATGAATTCATCAACTGGTATATCCTGAATAACAGCTTTTTTATACGCATTTTGTTCTTCATCACTCATCAAATCCCAAAGCAATCTGCCAAGTTCCAAATGGATTTCCTTTGAGTTATGAATCTTAAATTGCTTAATCAGATAAGCTTTATCTTTATCTGTATTTCCAGTTAAATCAGATTTAATTTTAGCTATTATATCATCATAAGACATGTTTTATCATTTTTTTAATTGGATTTTTTGCATTATATTCAGCTATTTGCTTCTCAAATTCTCTTTCCTGAGCTCGTTCTATTGCATCCATTTCAGCTATTTTCTTCTGATAATATTCTTCTTCCCCATAATCATCCATTTCTGATTTAAAATCTGATCCATAAATTTCTGATTCCATTTCAAAAGTTAAATTATCTTCAAAGTCATATTCTTCCATAAATGAACGTTCATCATAATCAGAATTACTGGATTCATCATTATTATCACTAAAATATCAGTTACTTTTATGATTTCACTTACCTTTTTTACAATAATCTTTTTGATTGGGATGCTTAATTAAATTTGCGGATGAAGTCCCAATTACTAGTTGGTTATAACATTTAAATAAACAGTTGTTTAGGTGTATATCGGATGATGATTTCCATAAAATGCAAAATAATATTGCGAAATAAAATATGACATTGTTAATTGTGATGTAAATGTTAATGTTCATGACTTGAGATTGTTCTCCACATTAATTATAAATTTATAAACTAACATAACTTATTAATAACATAACATTGTAGAAAATGTCTCATACTTTTCTCTCTAAACCATACTTTTGTGGCTTTTAGTATTATAATTTATTTCCAAAGTATCAGTACTATCAAGTTAAGTGTTTTTTCTGATTTTTAATTTTAATTTTTTCCATTTTTTTATTTTTTTGTTTATTTTGCTTGTATCGGTGTGTTATTATTTTAATTTTATTTTATTGGGTGTAAGTTTATTTATATTTATTTTTAAGTATTTTATATAGTTAATATTATATATTATTAATTATAAAGTATTATTATCTAATAATATTAGTTTTTATTTGAGGATTGTTGTTTTTAGGGTGGTTTTTGATGGTTTTTGAATATGTGTTTTCAAATTTTTTTAGCAAGTTTTAATAATTTTGTTGATGAAAAATATATATTAAGTGATAATGCTTTTGTTCGTAGTGGTAAATGGAGTTTGGAAACTGCAATTAAATTTCCTTTATTTAATCGTAAGAAAACAAAATTTAATGAAGTTAATAGGTATTTAAGGAGTCAAACAGGTGATTATTCTATGAAAATAACTGGTTCTAGTGTTTGCGATAGAATGCAATATATTAATCCCAAAGTTTATATAGGCATGAATGATGGAGTTATAATGGAAATATACAACAATGTGGAAGAAATGGAAACTTTTAAAGGCTTTCACGTTTTTGCAACTGATGGATCTTATGTTGAAATTCCAAATCATCCACAGGCACGTGAAGAAATGGGAGTTCCATCAAATAATGAAGTTGAAACATTTGCTGCAAATGCAAGGATTTCATGCACAGTAGATACAAAAATGGACTTTGTAATATCATCAATAATTGAAAATCAAACCGTAGATGAAATAACACTAGCATTAAGACACTTAGACGATGTAAAAAACAAAATAAATATGAATAATGTAATTACCTGTTATGATAGATACTATAATTCCACAGAAATCATGTTAAAAACAGAAACATTGAATTCATACTATCTAATCCGAGGAAAAACAAATACATTCAAAAAACAACAACAAAAAATGGATAATGATAAAAAAACCGACGAAACATTCGATATCAGCTTAAATAACGCAAAAATAAAAAAATTTCACTACGAAGAACTGAAAAAAATCGCAAGAAAACAAAAAAGCATCCAAGTCAGAATAGTTAAAGTAAAATTAAAAACTGGACAAACAGAAATACTATTTACCAATTTACCAAAAGAAATAGCAACACCAGAAGAATTAAAGCAATTATACGGCGAAAGATGGAAAATAGAAACCGATTACGACAGACTAAAAAACAAACAATTCATCGAAAAATTCAGCGGAAGAAGACGAACCATAATCGAACAAGACTTCTACAGCCACATATTCCTACTAAACCTACTAATAGGAATAAAACACGATGCAGAACTAAAAATAACACGAAAACCAAAAGAAACAGCAAAATACACCTACAAATACCACTCCAACATCAACACACTCATCGGAGAAATCAAAGACCAACTACCAAGACTCCTAACAGACAACCAAGACGAAATACAAAAAGTAATAAAAGAAATAATGGAAATAGGTTCTAAAGAACTCGTAGCAACAAAAATACCTCCACAAACACACACAGAAAGAGATAAAAAAAGAAATTGGAATAAAAATTGCAAAACAAGCAAAAGCCAAGGATTCTAAAAAGAGTGTTGGCAGAAATTATTAGCATTTGATTAATGTTTAATTTAATACTAATTTTTACCTTATTTTTTTAAAAATGTTCAATTAATATATTGAACTAATTTTTTGATAGAATATACCTTATTTTTTACATTTGACTATGAAATTTTTATTGATTTTTGCTAAATCTAATGTATTTTTAGTAATAATTAATAATTAGATTATATGTAATGTTATTCTTAATAAAAGTAATTAAAATCTATTTATATTAGAAAATATAAATATATAATTAATTATAATTAATTTTATAATTATTTAATGGAGTATTTGGAGTTTTGATATATATGATTTTGAATAGATATATTTTGAATGATTTTAGTGGAGAAATTGAAAAAATGGAGGAAGAATTTCAACTCATGTATCTTGCTTCAGAAATCATTGATGGTACTTTTAATTTCTTTAAAATTGAACGTGACACATCAGGTCCCGGAAAACCACCTTTTAATCTGAAGGATATAATTAAACTTATTTTTTATGGGTATATTAATAAAATAACAAGTTCTATAGTGTTGGCTTATAATGCTAAGCATAATTATTTGTATAATATTATTTCACATGGTATAGAACCGAGTGATAGGACAATAAGAGATTATTGTGTTTATTTTCAACCGATCTATCGATTGGTAATGAGTTTTATATTAATTGTGGCAAATAGGATGGTTTTTACTGATTTTGAACATGTTTCAATTGATGGTACTATTAAAGAAGCTTATAACTCTCCTTTCAATATAATCAAAGAAAAAGACATTAGTTTGTTAATAAGGCATTATGTGATTCAAGAATTAACAAAGGATGAGATTAAAAAGCTTAGAAGGACTGCAAGGAAATTTTTAAATGACAAATCAAAATCTGATGAAGAAAAAGTTGATATTCTTTTTTATTGGTGGTATTTGCTCGATTATTCAGGTCAGGTGTCGCTTGCTTTGAATGATTATGATGCTAGATTAATGAAAACTAAAAATAAGACCTAATTTTTAATAATCTGCACCTTGCTTTATATTTTATATTAGCATGTAATATATACTTTGTGGTAATATTGTCTTATAAGATATGATAAATTGTCCATGTTTTAGATATTATTTATATGAAAACAACTAAAAATTCATTTGAAAATTGCTGATATGACAAACAAAGTTAATCATTATCTAAAAAATGTAAAATTAAACAAAACAATACTATTTTTGCAGACAACTATATAATAATTAGAATATTACAAGAATATCGCTATATTAACACAATATATTCTATTAATTTTAACACAGTTGTACAATTCACGAAGCTGTTCAAAAAAAGCCAGTAATACTTTGACAAAACCCAAAGAATATTTTGAAGAAATTAGAAAATGAAACAAATTTTAAATAAGCAAATTAAAAATGAATATAAATGCTAAAAATAAATTACAATTTGAATATACAGCCTAAAAAAATCGAAAGAAACTGAACTTAAATATAAAAACTTATAAAGCATTATTTAAAAAAGATAATAATATGTCTAAGTTAGATGCTTTTTTTAAATTTAAAGAAAATAATACAGACGTGAAAACTGAAATCATTGCAGGTATTACCATTTTTTTAGCTATGGCTTACATATTAATTGTAAACCCTGCAATGTTAAGTGAAACTGGAATGGACATACAAGGAGTATTTATTGCAACTGCACTTTCAGCTGCAATAGCTACAATATTGATGGGATATATAGCAAACTACCCATATGCACTGGCTGCAGGAATGGGTCTTAACGCATTTTTCACATATACCGTAGTACTGACTATGGGATACAGCTGGGAATATGCGCTTTTAGCTATCTTTGTCTCAGGTATAATCTTTTTGGTTATCTCACTTACTTCCCTACGTGAAAAATTATTCTATTCAATTCCTGACTCTTTAAGATTCGGTATATCAATTGGTATTGGTTTATTTATCCTTGCATTAGGTTTAAGCAACCTCGGAATCCTGTCATACTCTTCACAGGTAATAAATATCGGAGATGCAAACTGGGCTACACAGCTAATAGGACTTGGAAGCGCTTCAACTATTTTTACTCTCGGAAACCTTTTGGCATTAATCTGTTTTGTCATCATAATGGTTTTAATGAAGAAAAATGTAAAAGGAAATATTCTAATCGGAATTATTGCAACATACATTATCGGAGTTGTTTTAGAACTGGCAGGATGTCCTGTTTTACCTGACCAGTCATTAATACCAACAGCTATAATCAACAGCAATCTGGGAGGATCACTGGGAAATGTTGCATTTAAATTCGGAGAAGCTACCGGAGTATTTACCGGAGCAAGGGCATTTATTGATTTTATAATCATTGCCGTAACATTTCTGGTAATCTCTCTATTTGATACAATGGGAACCTTAACTGCACTTACAACAAAAGTTGACGGATATGATGAAAACGGCAAACTGCCAAGACTTAAAAAGGTTTTAAGTGTAGATGCACTCGGACCTATGATCGGATCCCTTTTAGGTACCTCCCCTGTAGTTACATACATTGAAAGTTCTACAGGTATTATGGAAGGAGGAAGAACCGGTCTTACAGCTATTGTAGTCGGTATTTTATTCCTGCTTGCAATTCCGTTTGCACCTATATTTACAATCATTCCAACCTTTGCAGTAGCTCCTGCACTTGTTGTTGTAGGTATCTTAATGTGCGGACTGTACAAAAACCTTGATACAGGCAATCTTTCTGATCTGATTCCTGCACTTGCTGCCATTATTGTAACTCCACTTACCCAAAGTATTACAACAGGTATTATTGCAGGTGTATTTGCATTTGTTATCGTTAAAGTCTTATTCGGTAAAGCAAAAGAAATATCCAAAGCAATGTGGATTTTATTTGCACTTTTATTCATTTATATGGTTTTAGAGTTCATAATGTAGGAACTCTAACTTTTTTTTATTTTTTGCTGATATTTTTTGCTGATATTTTTTTATTAATTAAATTGGAAAATCAGCTAATTAAATGATAAGTTATTAAAAAATTAGCTTGTTTAATTAAAGATATTGCAAATATTTTAAAGCATCTGTTGAAAATAAGATAATTCCTATTGCAAATATACAAAAAAAAGAAAAAAAGGTTTTATTTAAAAAACCTTATTGAATTTTAATTGTATTTCCGGTTTCAAATCCATTGTATATTGAAGTAATGATGTATTCCCCTTTCATTAGCTTAATGTTTAAGGATGCAATACCCTCATCATTAGTAACTTTATTATAAAACACACCATTTACATTAAATGTAACAATCTGATTAGCTAATGGATTTCCCTGACCGTCTACAACTCTTGCATTGAATGCTGAACCATCAAGATACTTCATTTTTAAATCGCTAGTTTGTAATGTCGGCAGAACAGTGACATTGTTTCCTACATCATACTGACCATATATAGTAGTAATTACATATTTTCCAGGTCTTAAATTAATAGCTAAACTAGCTATACCATTTGAATCAGTTTCCTTGTAGTAAAATACACCGTTGATGTTAAATGTTACAATAGTTCCTTCAACAGGATATCCTTGACTGTCTAAGATTTTAACTGAAAATTTTGAAGCATTTTTATAGTATTTAACCATGTCATAATTTTCAACAATTTTAGACAATACTGTGACATTATTGCCTGCCTGTTCACCAGTAACCAAATTAAATATTGTAATAATATATTTTCCAGGCCTTAGCCAGATATTTAATTTAGCAGTACCATTTTCATCAGTGGTTTTATTGTAGAATACACCATTGATATTAAACATAACAGTTGTATTGGCTAACGGATTTCCGTTGAAGTCCAGAACAGTTGCATAGAACTGTGTACCGTTTCTGTAGTATTTAACTATATCCTTACTGATGAGTGTTGATAAAATAGATACTGTGTTATTTGAACTGGTTCCGAAGTATTTGGAAGTTCCGCCAAATGTGGTAACAACAGTATAATTTTTACTCTCCAAATTAAGGCCTAAAGAAGCAGTACCATTTTCATCACTTTGTTTAACATAGTTTCTGCCGTTTATTGAAATGGTTACATTCATATTAGCTAACGGATTGCCGTAAATATCTCTCAGGACAACTGCAAATCTTGTACCGTCCTTATAATACATTACAACATTTTCCGCTTCTAAAACTGTTTTGATGGAGTTTATTTCAACATTTTCAGATACATTAACTGTCTGGTAGTTATCTTTTGTGAAAACTGCACTGATTGTATAATTTCCATAAGTTAAGTTTTTTAATATTAATGAACCTGTTCCATTAGTGTAAGATAATGTGTAAGGTGTATTATTTACAAGAACTGTTAAATTTCCATCAAGTTTTTCAGACAAGTTAACATTTACTGTTATGTCTCTGTAATCTTTATCTACAGTTACATCCATAGTGATTTCTTTTTTAGCTACTGTAAAATCAGCAGTGCTGTTAGCCAAGTTATATTTTTCACTGCCCAAATAAGATACACTAGCCTGATATTCTCCAGCATTTAACATTTCAGGTATTTCAAATACCGCCAAACCGTTGACAACATTAACAATATATTTTTTGCCGCTGATTGTTAAAACAACATCACCTGTTACATTAACACAGGCTACTGAAGTTAAATTAATATTAACTATAGGGTTTTCACCATAAACAATATCATCAATATCAATAGTTAAATTAACATCGGTTTTGGTAACGCTGACGGTTTTTTGAACGAAAGATCCGTTATACAATCCGTTATTTTTATAGTTAGCTGAAATTACATAATCTCCAACTTCATCAAAGTATACGCTAATCTTTGCAACACCGTCAACTACACCAGCTGTATAATTAGTTCCGTTAATGCTGAAAATAACTTCCCCGATTTTAGCCATTTTGCCTTTACCGTCAGTTACAGTAGCTATAATTTCACTGAACTCCTGAACTTTAGGAGCAATGTTATTTAAAGTAACAGTTGTATTCTGTATATCAGTGATAGTGAATGCTTTAAGACAGGCTACCTGAGAATTATATGTGTGACTATAAGCTGAAGCTGAGTAATCATATAAATCTGTCCATTTTTTACCGTCATTACTGAAGTATGATACTCCAGGAGCATAATAACATCTTGTTGTTGAAACCTGTTCTGAAATAGGAACAGCAGCATATCCATTTTGAGGATTTGCAAGTTTTACAACAATTTTGAAGATATCCCCAACAGCTACAGGAACATATTCTTTTAATGGAATGGTATAATACCCGCTTCCTTCATGTCTGCCGTTTTGGGTAAGCTGCAATACATCATTTACATAAATAGAAATTTCGTAATCAACAGTTGTATTGAAGAATGTTGATACAGCTGCAATTGCTTCGTTACCAGTTGCATTATAAATATTCTTATACCAGATAGTTTTTTTACCATTTATTAAGTAATCAGTCATTCCTGCAACATCATACTGGTAGTTTTTGGTGTATCTTACAGTATCATTTAAAATGTAGGTAAATGCCTGGTTATCTTTGTTTACAGCGAATAGAACTCTATCATAGTAAGAAATGTAGAAGTAACCCTTATCTCCCCAGGAACTTCCCCAGCTGTTTTTAACTATAAATGCTCCGTCACCTGCAGGTTTTGTATTGAAGTTATTTTTTGAATAATTGTCATCCCATCCAACTACAGTAATTGCATGGTTTCCATTACCTGTGTATGGATCATAGTAACCATATGTTCTAGTGTTAAGATATGTTGCTGAATGATAATATGAAGCATATAATCCGCCGTATTTTAAAATAGCTTCTTTTATAGCATCATTATCAGTGTAACTTGTACGTGCAGGCAAAACATAAATGTTTTGAATATGTATTTCACTATCCAAAACCGGAGATAAAACACCCTTATCATCAAACGGATCTAAAGTAGCATTAACAGGACCTAACCAGCTAGCCAAATAACCCATCGGCATTCCATTGTATCCGCCATTGTTAGTTTCCATTTGCCATCCATAAGAAGAATACATTTCAATTAAATTTTTCATATTTTCTACAGAGAAATTGAATGTTTTATTACTTGCTTTTAAAACACAGGTTTCAAGAGAAGCAAGTGCTGCAAATGCCCAGCAGTTACCTGAAGCTTGCTGATCTTTAACTTCAGTTACAAAGCCGTGTTCAGCTAAATTATATCTGGCAGGTAATGTACCATTAAATAATGATTTGTAAACAAATAATGAATAATTGTTACTGCTTGATACAATAGGGCTGAAATTAGATTGATTTAAGATATTAGCATTGTAACTGGCTTTATTATCACTAAATATAACTCCATCAACAGTCAATTTAGGATTTGCATTGGAAAATATTGCTCCTCCAAATCCGGTTGCTGCATTTGATACAAATTCAGAGTTTCTAATTTCAAAAGAAGTACAGTTATCACTAAATAATGCACCACCATTTAAAGCTGCATTTTTAGTAAAATTGGATTTAATAACAGTTCCAGAACCATACATCTTATATATAGCTCCACCTTCATATCTGGCAAGATTATTTGTAAAATTAGAATAAGAAATTAACATTTCAGAATTTAAACTACAGATAGCTCCTGCAAAGTTTGCAGAACAGTTATTGAAAATACTGTCCTTAACTTCCAAATCAGTAGAAAACGCATAAATAGCTCCACCAGCATCATCTACAGATCTGCAGTTTTCAAAAGTTGTGCCGGTAATAGAAATTCCACATTCATTTTCAGAAGCTATAGCTCCACCAAACCAATGTGCAGAGTTATTAATAAACTTACAGTTTGAAATAGACAATTCTCCATATGGCATGTAAATAGCTCCACCATACATTGCACTGTTATTTAAAAATGTACAGTTATATAATGTATTTTTAGGTGTATTAGTTACATAACCTGAATAATCAGTGTTAACATAATTGTAGATAGCTCCACCATATGCATTGTTATATCCATAACCTGTATCATCAACAGCTACACCATTTTTAAATATCACATTAGTTGCACTGACAGTACCAAAATTCTTAACAGTAGCATGATTTAAAGTCAAATCTTTTAAAGTTAAAGTATAACCAGTTCCAACATTAAATGCAATACCGTTAAACTTAATTATAGTATTTTGAGCACTTTGACCAATGAGTGTCATAGATGAATATATTCCTTTTTTAGCATCTAAATTATAAGTACCGTCTGCAAAATGAGCAGTACATCCTGAAGTTAATCTGTTATACTGCAAGTACTTATATGGACTAGACGGTGTTCCTTTTCCATCACTGTCTGCAGATGCATTGAAATAGATGTCATTAGAACCAGTAAGAACATCAGAAGTATCCCCACTATGACTATAAATAACTCCGCCATCATTAACAGCAGATATTTCAATTTGTTCATCACTGCTAACGACTGTCTGGTTATCAACAGCATCACTAGCAAAAGTAGATGGAACAATTATTAATAATAACAAAAATACTAAAAAAAGTACAATTGACTTATTAACATATTTAACCAATTTTTGTTCCTCCAAAATTTAATTTTATAATATCATATAAACATATATGAAATATAATTTTATACATTAATACATTAGATTTACTAATATAAAAATACATACAACATTCATTTTAAAAAATAATAACAATGTATACAAATTAGTATTACAACTAAATAAATAAGTTATTAAGAAAAATATCGATGAACACCATATTTCACTTTCAGTTTAATAAAAATAAATATATTATAAAAGAAACTAAAATTAAAATAACTGATTTAAGGAATTATTTTATTATGCTATCTATTAATCAATGCTATTTAGATTTTGTTAAAAAAATCTTAAAGGAAGGAAAAGAAACTTATAAAGACAGCAATCATCATTTAAAAGAAAGTTTAGGTAATTTTTACATAATTGACGACCCGTTAAACTTAAAATTTGCTGCTAAATACCAGCATATGACTACTGATATGATGCTAAATGAAATCAAATCCGGAAAATATGATATTGAAGGATGTCCTATTAAAAGTGATGCATTATATGAATATGTCAGGTCATTTGAAAACAGCGATGATCAGGGATTCGTATACACTTACCCAAACCGTATATTGGCCCATTTTGACACAGACCAATTTGAAGTAATGAAAAAAAGAATGCTTCATGCAATCGGAAGTAACCGTGCAGTAGCTATTACCTATGATCCGAAATTAGACCAGGACCGTGAAGATATTCCATGTTTACAGTTCCTGCAATGTATTGTCCGTAACAATGAATTGACAATCCACTGTTTATTCAGATCCAATGACATTTTTGGTGCTTTTTATTCAAATATGTTTTTTATAGCTTATATTGGAATCAAAATGAAAGAGGAACTTAATAAAGAATTATTAGGTGAAAAAGTAAACTTCGGAGGCATCCATTACCACTCCACCAGCGGCCATATCTACAGCAATGATATGAAAGCTGCTAAAAAATTAATAGCTATTAACAAATAGCTGATTTTTAACCTTTTTTTAAATTGAAATTCTTTTTATAATAAAAAAAAGAAGAAAAAAAGTCCAGATTTTAAAAATCTAGAGATAATTATCTGCTCTTTTTTCAAAGTATGCTTTTGGATGAGCGCAAACCGGACATTTTTCAGGCGCTTCTTTTCCTTTAAAGATATGTCCGCAGTTTCCACAAATCCAAACAATTTCTTCTTCTTTTACAAATACGCTGCCTTCCTCAACTTTTTTGAGTAAAACATCATAACGTTCGTTGTGTTCTTTTTCAATAGCTCCAACAGCATCAAATAGATAAGCTATTTCATCAAATCCTTCTTCTCTGGCTTCTTTTGCAAAAGTTGGATACATACTGGTCCATTCGTGATTTTCGCCTTCAGCTGCATCTTTAAGATTAGATGCAGTATCCAGAATACTGCCACCATGCAAGAGTTTAAACCAGATTTTAGCATGTTCCTTTTCATTATGTGAAGTTTCTGAAAAGATATTTGAAATTTGAACATAACCGTCTTTTTTTGCCTGACTTGCATAGTATTCATATTTGGTATGAGCCTGTGACTCACCTGCAAAAGCAGCTTTCAAGTTTGCTTCAGTTTTTGTTCCTTTTAATTCTACCATATAAAAAACCTCTTTAATTAAGAATAAACAATTATTATAAATAAATTTTTCGAAAATTTTTAAAAAGAAATATCAATAACAATTTATATACATATTTATACAGATTCAATTTACAATAGAGGTGAAAACAAATGAGCAAATATTGCCCAAAATGTGGAAATGAACTACCTGATGATGCACAATTTTGTAATGAATGCGGATATTCTGTTTTAGTCGATGACAATTCTCCAGTGAAAGAAACTCCTAAAAAAGTTCAAAAAACCGAAGAAACTGAAACTTCTAAAAAAGATATAGATGAATTATTATTTAATGAAGCTCCGGCTGAAGCTAAATCCGACGACAATATGGATTCCAAAATATTCAGCAGCAAAGCTTCATTTAATCTATCTAAAAATAAAATATTAATTCCTGTTGCAGTTATAGTTATTATAATTATAGGAATAGCCATTTTTAGCAGTATTCTATTTTACAATCCAGACAGTATCTCCATAACAATTACAGATATTTCAGGAACTAGTGATGAAAGCGGTTATTATTACAATGTCAATGCTATTTTTAATAATCTTCCATCAAATACTCAGGGTTACTTCTTAAAAACAACATATTATGATAGTAATGGAAACGCATTAGCTACTACAACTGAAGGATTAAATACGGTAGATAATAGTGAATATGGTTCTTATTTCGGATTTTACAACAGTCATAAATATTTAGCTATAGATCATGCCAAAATTGAGATTATACATGACGGCAATGTCGTAAAAGAAGCTACCGGTAATTTTGATATGAACAAATCAGATTTCTCAATAGATAATAACAACACTACCCAATCCTAAGAGAAATCTTTTAATTTACTTTTTTATAAAAATATTCTGTTTTTTTAAACACATGTTTAAATTTTATTCTATAAAATTAAATAAGACACATAAGCCATCATTAATGAAAATAAAACAATACAACTTATTTTAAGAAAAATCAATAAGCAAATTTTATATAATACAAAAGGCATATTATAAATCGTGATAAATATACTTCGTTATATTTATATTAAGAGGCGGATATTTATGAACAACGATATGAATGGAAAAGTAACGATAATAACTGGTGGAGGAAAAGGAATCGGATTTGGTATAGCTACAGCATTTGCAAAAGCAGGGTCAAACCTTGCGATTACAGGCAGAACTGAATCCACACTTTTAAAAGCAAAAGAAGAACTTGAAGACAAATATGATATAAAAGTATTGGCTATTGTAGCTGACGGTGGATATGAAGACCAGGTAAAAGATGCAATAAAACAAGTTGTTGATGAATATGGAAGAATTGATGTATTAATAAACAATGCACAAGCTTCCAAATCAGGATTAAAACTTGTAGAACATACAAAAGAAGACTTTGATTTAGCCATCAACTCAGGATTATATGCAGTATTTAATTTTATGAAATATGCTCATCCATATCTTAAAGAAAGCAAAGGTTCTGTAATCAACTTTGCATCAGGTGCCGGATTGTTTGGAAGAGACGGACAATCATCATATGCTGCTGCAAAAGAAGGAATCAGAGGTATGTCAAGAGTAGCTGCAACAGAATGGGGTTGTGACGGAATCAACATCAATGTTGTATGTCCTCTTGTAATGACTGCCCAATTAGAACAATGGAAGGAAGAATATCCTGAAATTTATGAAAAAACAATACAAGGCATACCATTACAAAGATTTGGTGATGCTGAAAAAGATATTGGTGGAACCTGCTTATTCTTAGCATCGGAAGCTGCAAGCTACATCTCTGGAGAAACAATAACTCTCCAAGGTGGATCAGGTTTAAGACCATAAAGAAAAGATTCCTTTCTTTTCTTTTAAAACTTTTTTTTACATTGAAATTTTACTCCAGACATGTAACATAAACCATACATTTATATATGATGTAAACTTAATTTTACATAAGTAACATATATTTTACATAGTTGCTGAAAAATACTGGAGAAAGAAATATGATACTTGACATATACAATGACAGCATCAAATACTCAATAAAAAACTCAAAATCACTGTTTTACTTTGGACTAACATTATTTTCAATATTTATCCTATGGATGACATATCTCTTAATATTAATCCATTATCAGAATGCAAATTTAAATTTAAAATTTGCCAGTTTAATTGTACCGGCAGTACTTACATTAATCCCCGGATTTTTATTTTTAGGATATGAATACAAAATACTAGAAATCTCCACCCGCGGAATGATTAATGGAACAGATAAAGTGCCTGAATTCAATAACTTAAAGGAAATGTTAATAAACGGAGCAAAAGTATTTCTTGTTAAATTCATATACTTTGCAATTCCTATAATAATATTAGCTGTTAGCAATATAGCATTTTTAAATCACATCTCCGGAGGAATAATCGGAACAGCAGGAGCAATCATATCCATAATATTGGGAATCATATTATATTTTGTAAGTTTCATAAGCCTGTCAAATATGGCTGCTCATAATAACTTTAAAAAAGCATTTGACTTTAAAGAAATAAAAGAAGTAATCTTAACAATAGGTCCTGCCAGATATATTTTATTTTACATTGGATTAACAGTAATAGAATGTGTAATTGCATTTGTACTGTTTACAATCACCATGATAGCTATGATGATTATCGGAACTTCAGGAATAAATACACTAACATCACCAGAACCTCTCTGGTGGGCAATGTTTATTATTACAAATCTTATATTTACACTGATAATTGCATTAACTGAATTATTTAAAACACGTGGAATCGGTCTTATTTATGAACCAATAGAAGAATAAAAAAAGTGTTATCTTTAATCAGATAACACCTAATTAATATTTACATTTTGAGTATAAATCGGATCACTATTAATCTCATTATATACTTCAATTACTGCTTTTGTAGGGATTTCATTTCCAAAATAAAATGCATCAATTGAATATTTGCCTGGATGAACATTATTTCCATTATAAGCATATGATTCATATAGTGTTAAATTATTAGAATTATAAAAACTAACTTTAACTTCCAAATAATCAAAGTCTTTATCAACATTTAATGTTCCAGTTAAATCACCAGAAGTGGTGCCGTATTCATTAGATATAGATGCACTTAAATCACTAAAAGATACAGAATCTGAAGCAGCCATACTATCTAAAATGCCTAAACCAACACTAACAAGTAAAAATAAAACAATTATGCTAATAGTTAAAACAGGAATTAAAAAAAGCTTTTTGTCTGCTGTAACTTCCTCTTTAGTTTGCATATATTCAACAATTGCTAAAACACCAGCAACAACAAATATAACACAGCCAATTACGCCATAATAACCAATAGTTATAAAAAGACCAAGACCAATAATTATATATTGAATTGCAGCTATTCTAATATCCATCTTAGAAATATAAACTCCTAAAAGACCTAGAATAGCTATAATTATTGCTAAAGAACCATAAAATACAAAATCTGAAACTAATCCAGATAAACTAAAAACATTTAACCCTTCAATTATACCAATAATTACAGCTATAACAGCTACAATTGTAGAAATTGTTTTTAAATTTAGAGTAATCTCCATAAAAAATCACCATATTACATAGTATTTATATGAAACATAGATAATATAGCTTTTTAAATAGAAATTATTCTGCATCTACTTCAACAAAGATGTTTCTTCCCATTTCCTGAAGATATTCACTAACGTCTTCCTCAAATTCACCAATATAACTTAATTCATAAGGACTAACATTAGCATCTTCATAAACAATAACAAGTGAGTTCCATTTTTGATAATAGTATATTTTATTTTTTAAAATAGATGTAGTTAGTGGACATCCTTCATCATTAACAGTACTTGGCAATTTAGTAAAGTATTCATGATGAAGATGTTGTTTATAAGTACTTTCAAAAGGACACATGTCAGCTATCTGATTTACTAACTCACAATCCACCATATCTGCATGATACTCATTATCATTAATGGTTATTTTAAATTTCATTTACTTCACCTTATTACATAATATGTTTTAAACAATATTTAATACTATCTTAAAAAAAACAGTAAAGTGAAGTTAAAAATAGTAAATAAATGTGAAATTAATCACAAATTAAATGTTTTTTCCAAATTCAAAAGCTTGCTTTAAAGCATTTTCATTATGGTTAATTTCACCTTCACTTTCAGCATTTAAACCAAAAACAATGCCTTTTTCAGATTCAACACCAATGCAATTTAAAAATCCTCTTAACTCACAAACTGCAGGATCCAATGATTTTTGATTATCAGTAGCTGCTGAAAATAAGAAATAATAATCTTTATCACATAACTGTTTAGCTTTTGGAGTTAATCTGTCAATCATTGTTTTCATTTGTCCGCTGATTGTATTGAAATAAATAGGACTTGCAAATACAATAATGTCTGCATCTGCCATATCCTCTAAAATCCCAGACATATCATCATGAATAACACATTCTCCAGAAGATACACAACCTAAACAGCCTTTACAATAATTAATAAATCTCATTGGAAATGAAATTTTTTTAACTTCATTTCCAGCATCTTCTGCTCCTTTTTTAAATTCTTTAGCTAATATATCACTATTTCCACTTACACGGGGACTGCCATGTAATATAACTACTTTTTTACTCATCTTTTTCACCATACATACTGTCTATTGTATCTTCCTTTTTACCTTCAATAATTTTTTCATATTCCTCTAAAACATCAGTCTTTTCAGCCTTTGAAGTATCTTCTAAAACATTATCTTTAATATTCTCCTGATTTTTATTGATTTTATAAGCATCAGAATATAATAAACCTACTGAATATGAATTAAATAATCTTGTAAATGTTAACATGAAAAATGCGGCTATAATAACTCCAACATATGGAATAAGCATTATTCCTACTGAAATTATAAAAAATATCATATCTAAAACACATATTACAATAAACCATCCGACAGTTTTAAACCAGCCTATTTTTCCAATATCATTAAAAACTTCAAATAAGTCCAATCCGTCAGTTATACTGTTGTTAGCTAACATTCTTGCAATTCCCAAATTAGTAAAAATTATTTGAATAACCAAAACAATAACAGTTACTGAAAATGTAATGAAAACAGCAAACATGAAACTGGAAAGCAATGCTGGCGGAATATCTGCATTTCCATACTGAATATAAGGAGCTATATTAGTCCATATTTCCAATATCCCAGTTCCAAAAACTGTAATAAAAATAATAATCAACGGAATAATTGTATAAACTAAACCTATAACAAGATATTTGAAAAAGTTTAAAATATCTCTACCTACTTTAAAATCAGGAATTTCCTCTTTAACATTAATCCCACATTTGATTACAGAAACAGAATAACCTGTAAGATACATTGAAATTATACCTCCAATTAAAGTAGCTACAATAACTACCCACGGATTATCCGCACCAAATGAAGAGCAAATTGAACTTAAAAAAGAAAAAACAGTTAAAACTCCAAGCATTGCAAACTTGTTATAGTCACATAACGGATATAAAAATGATTTTTTAATATTTTCCCCTAAATTCATATTAACAACCTCTAAAAATAAAAAGTTCCGTATGTAAATATTTAATAGTAAAGCTATATTAAATTTTAGATAAAAAAATAAATGGTTTATATATTTGAATATAATAAACCAACACATCTGTAATAAAATAAATAGAAATAAGATATAACAATAAATGAAGCAATAATTGAACCGGCAAATGGGATAATCATTGAAATTCCAACTCCAGCAAGGATTATAATAAAACCAGCAATCATCAATACAATTAACCATCCGATGCTTTTAGCTATTCCTATCTTTTTTAAATCTTTAAAAACTTTAGAAAGATTCACTGCCTCAAAAATATCATCATATTTAGCCAGTCTGGCCATTCCAATATTAGCAAATAACATGAAAACTATAGAAAGTACAACTGCTATAATAAATGTAACTGCCATTGAAGTTAAAAATGAATTTGAAATTGAATACATTCCAGTTTCATAATATGATTTCATTATTCCAGCTAAAGACTGTAAAAATCCTGATAAATAAGCCGTAATATATATAAGAATTAATGGAACTATCAAGTAACAGAACTGAATTACAAAAAGTTTTAAACCGTTAACAAAACCTGTTTTAAAATCAAAATCAGGTAACTCATTAGCCTGCTTAAATCCATATTTCACAACATCCAATCCATAACCTAAAACTAAAATAATTGCAACAAATGAAACAACATTTAAAATTATCTGTAAAACTGAACTGTTAGCTGCTGAAACATTAAGAGTAGCTAAAACAACAACAATACCGAATATTGCAAATTTTCTAATATCAATAATTGGATATTTAAATGAATCACTAAAAATCTCACTTATATTCATCTAAAACACTCTCCAATGAAATATTATTGCTAATTAACTATTTAAAATTAATCATCAAAAAAAGAAAAAAAAATTGGTTTTATTCAATAGCTGAATATAATAAACCAACTGATCTGTATACAATAAATAAATTATATGTTGAAATTAAAAATGCTGAAATTAAAATACCTACATATGGAATTGATGAAATAAACATTTCAATAAAGGTAATAACAGCTATAATGACAAATAATAAAATCATCCAACCAATAACTTTACCAATACCAATCCTTGCTAAATCACGAGCTGCTTCAGGAATATCAGCACCTTCAGACAAACTGTTATACTTGGCAAATCTGCAAAGACCCATATAAAACAACAAGGTGAAAATAACAAATAATATTATACCTATAATAATAGTTATTGCTGCAGAACTTACTAAAGACAACATTACATCTTCAGGAATCACATTTACAAAATTAGGACCATATTGGGAAGCATAAGTTGCAATTTCTACAATTTGATTAAAGAAACCAGATGCAAAAGCTACAATAACAGCAATTACAAATGGAATGATATAGTATACAATACTTATTACTGCCATTTTTAATCCATCAACAATATTTGTTTGCAAATCAAAATCAGGAATTTCATCAGATTTTATAATAGCATTTTTTACAACACTTACACCATATCCCAATGTTATAAGAGAAGCTATAACACCAATAAGACCTAAAACAGAAGAAATTATTTCATTTCCAAGTTCTAAAGAACCTAATGAAGATATAACCATTATAACTCCAAGTATGCAAAATTTAGTCATATCTGAAAATGGATATTTTAAAGCATCATTGAAAATCTCAGTTAAACTCATTTTAAAGTCCTCCTTTTTAAATTAATTTAAATAAAAATCACTCAAACTGTGAGTTAATATTTATTTATTGAAAAATAAGTATTTAAACATATTGTATAAAATATTCAGGAAAACTTAAAAAAAGCCTCAAACAGGCCAGAAAAAAATAAAAAAAAGTTATCTGATAAAAGATAATTAAATTTAGTTGTCTACACCAAAGGATTTTTTAAGTAAATCTACGTTTACATATCCTTCTTTGTAGACTTTACCAGTAGTTAAATCATTAATAACTACTTCTGCAGGAGCAAACATTCCTTTGTCGATTTTGTAGAAGTCAAATTCAGCTTCTTTAAATACATCGAAGAATGGTTTACCATATCCGTCAGCTGCAGATGAAGGTAATTTAGCTGCAACATCAGCTATATCATCATTTTCATCAGATTCAACATAGTAGTAAGTTCTTCCACCAAATAAAACTGCATCGTTAGTTTTACCCATAGCTTTAAGTCCGTCAGGGTCAATTGGTGCAATAGGAGCAATACCTGCAGCATGTTTTACTTTAGTTACATCAAATTTAATAGCTTCCAACATTTTGTAGGTTCCGTTTTCAACAACCCTTCCGGAAATTTGGATAGAACCAACAAGGGAAGAGGTAGGAGCTACAAGTAAATAAACATCTTTAACATCCACATTACATTCATCAGCAATGTATTGTGCAACATCTTCACCAGGCAATACATCAGCTTCTAAAGTTAAAATAGCTAAATCAGCTTCTGTGTCTTCATAACCAATTTCTTCATAGGTTTCAGCCGGTTTTTTACAGATTGCTCTAGCAGGACCGGAACCAAGTGCAAAGAAATCTCCTACAGATACAGACCATCCTGCTTTTTGAGATCCTAATGTGGAAATAGCTGGGGAATCTGTTTTAATTTTTACGGAAGGAAGAGCGAATTTTTCAGATAAATCACCAGGAATAGAAATTCCAACATCAGCAAGACCACCAAGACAAACTTTAGTGTAAAGTTCACCTGCTTTGAAACTTCCATCAACATTTACACCACAATCAATAATTGTAGCACCATTTGACAATTGACTAACAGCAATGTTTAATTCATCTTGTTTTTCAATCATTACATCTACGGTTTTTTTAGCTTCTAAGTTTACACTTACCATTATTTAACCTCATAATTTACTAAAATAAAATATATTTTTATTACTATTAATATTTACCTAAATGAATTTTAGATTCATCATATCTGCTTTCAGATTCTTTATCTTCTTTAGGATAACCAATAGCTATTACTGAAAATGGGATAACATGGTCAGGAATATTAAAATAATCCCTTAATGCATTTACTCTATCTTCAATTGGGTAAAATCCCAACCAGACTGCACCCAGACCCTCAGCAACTGCCTGAAGCAGTATGTTTTGTGTACAGGCAGACAGATCCTGCTGAATCATAGGCATTACAACATTATCTTTTGTTGTATTTCCCAAAACAATAATCAGTTTTTGAGCATTTTCAGCTGGTCTTGCATATCTGCTCATTTTAGAAACAGCTTTTAAATCCTTTTTATCAGATACAACAATGAATTCCCATGGCTGAGAATTAAAAGCTGAAGGAGCCTGCATTCCTGCCCTGATTAAATTTTTTATTTTATATGTACTGACTTCCTCATCACTAAAATTTCTGATGCTTTTTCTTTTAAATATCGGATTCACTATATCACCTTACTCATTAATTCACCCATTTCATCATTTTTAAAAGGATAAGTTTTGCTGTCCATCAGCATGTGAATCTGATCTGCATAATTTATAGTAATATCCTCATCAGCCAGTATATATTCTCCACCTCTGGTAATTGAAACTACAATACATCCTTTAGGAAAAGGAATTTCCTTAATTGGCTTACCTGTATACTTCCAGCCAGAAGGAACAACATATTCTGATAAAATATGCTTTGAATGGTCTTTTATAAAATCATGATTATTTTTAGCCAGTAATCTTTCAAATAAAGACTCATAAATCGGACGGTTATTCAGCAGCATAGGAACAGCATATGCAATAATAGCTACAATCAGCATAGCTACCAGAGATTCTGTTGATCCGCACATCTCAGAGAGCAAAACAACACCTGTAATTGGAGATCTTACAGTAGCTGCAAAAAATCCTGCCATTGAAATAACAATAAACTTGTATATCAGATAGCTTTCAAGACCAAAAATAGGAATTACAACAGAACCGAAAATAGCTCCAATAAATGCTCCTAAAACCAGTAGAGGCAAAAATATTCCTCCAGGAGTTCCGGTTGAAAAGGAAACTACTGAAAAGAGATACTTAGCTACAAGTAAAAATATCAAAATACCCAATGACGGAATAGCTACATCAAGCATATTTAACATAAAATGTCCTCCATCCAAGATTTCAGGAATAAACAATGCTACAACACCGGATATTAAAAATACACATACGAATTTAATTTCAAGTGGAACATTCGAGAGTTTAGCCAATCTGTCATTTGCCCTAATCATTCCAACATTATAAACATAACCTAAAATACCTAAAAGCAAACCTAAAACAATCAAAAGCCAGTAAGATGATAGTGGAAGATTATATAATGGAAAATTCAGAACTGTTGCCTGACCAAAAAAGGATTTGGATATAAAATCAGCAACAACAGATGCAGTCAGTGCTATAAAAATCAACGTTTTATCAAAACTGTGATTGATTTCTTCAATTATAAAAATTACTCCGGCTAATGGAGCATTAAAGGCAGCTGTAATACCTACAGTTGAACCTGCTAAAATAAGTCTCAGTTCATCTGTTCTTGATTCTTTAAAAATTCTTGAGATTCCCTTTCCGGCCATTCCACCTATTTGAACAGAAGGACCTTCAGGACCTAAAGACAAACCTCCAAGTGCTGTTAAAACACCTGCACTAATTTTAGCTGTTAAAATTTTCAGCCAGTTAGTATTTAAAAAACCTTTAACTTCTGCATTAATTTGAGGAATACCGCTGCCAACACTATCAGGTTCCCATTTTACTAAAAAAGCTGTAAATAATCCTAAAATAGTTAATATAATAAACCAAAGTATAATTAAAAAAATATTTCCATTAATGAATTCCAAAAAATTTCTTAAAATACTTTCTGAGGAATATAAAAGAAATCTGTATAAACAGACCATTATTCCGGCAAAAATACCTACAAATATTCCCTGAACAGCTAGTTTGAAAATATGTTTGGGATTATCTACAACTGACCTTAATGTCTTCTGAAGCATTTTCATAGTATAATAGTTTATACCTAATAATATTTAAAAAATTAGTTAGAGGATCTCCATGTGTTTCCGCATTTTGCACATCTGATAAAGTTTGTTGGAGCTTCATCTGCAGACCTTGTTTGTACTGTCCACCAGTAACCTTTAGTTCCGCCACATTTATAACAAGTAATTGTTGTAGTAGGCAATGCTACATTCTTATTATCAGTAACTATTACTTCTGCTTTAGGATTTGTTTCTCCCTTAACTTCATACTGGTCTTTAACTTCATCAGATAAAGATTTTTCATATCCGCATTTACATTTTAATTTTTTATTCATAGGAAGTAATATAGCTCCGCATTCAGGACAAAATTCCATTACTTAATCACCTTATCTTATTTTATTTAATTGATTGAGTATTTATAATTTATTATGTTTATGCTGTTGATAGAATAAGAAGAAAATATTGCTTAATTTTTATGTAAAAATGTTTAAAGAAATACTGATAAATAAAATTTTAAAAAAAAGAAGTTAAATGTAGAAGGATTAACCTTCTACCATAATCAGTTTCCCTGACGATGGATCTTTATAGACTTTTCCCAGCTCAGTGAAACCTTGTCCAGAACTTTGAGATGTGTCTGGAGTATCATTTAATTCTTGACCTTGTGTAACTTCTGAAACCTGTTTCATAGATTCCATAACTGCCTGCTTTTGATCTTGGCTCATGTCGGAAAAAATAACGCTTTGCATATTCCAACTAATTACAACAAATATTAAAAAACCTAATGCAAGAACAAGCATTGCATCAACAAGGTTTGTTGTACCTGCCATAGGATCTATGTCATCATCAGAAGCTCTTCTCCTTCTTTGTTTTCTTCTAACCATAAAATCACTGTTTATTCATGAAAAAAAGAACTGCATCAGATAACGCATCCAAATCAGAAAGATATTGGTCATACCAACCTCTTCTAATTTTAGAGATGAAATAACATAACGCACCGGAACCAATACCTACAACAGTAGTATCAAATGCAATAGTTAATGCATCTGCAAGGGTATTTACATCCCCAGCACCTAATGCTGCAAGACCAGGACCTAATGGAATTAAAGTACCCATTAACCCTAATGTTGGTCCGACACGGGTAATAATATCTGTATTTCTTAAACTTTTATCAATTTTTTCTTCTTCATGTTCTACTAATTTACGAGCTAAAGCTTCTCTGGAATCACTATCTAGTGCTTCTGATTTTGCAATCTCAGTTAAAACTTTCTTTTGAGATTTTGGAATATCAGAACTAGATATAATATTCATTAAATCATCAATAGAACTTGCTGTATTAATTTTAAATATTAAATCCCTTATTTTTCCGACACCTACTTTTTTCATTGATGTGTATTCAGATATAAATCCACCTAAAGCAATAACAGAAATAATAGCAATTATTAATAATAAAACCATTACGGGAATTGTTAAACTTTGAGATATAACATTTAAAGCTCCGCTTAAATATTCTGTACCAGGTATTGAACTCATTTAATATCACCTAAATCTTATTTTAATAAATTATCACTTCTTTTATATAAAACTACACCTACAATCACTAAAGCAACTAAAGCAACTAAAATTAAAATTAAAGATTGGGAATCAATCATAGTTACTCCGCCAAATTGCCCCTGCATTGCTTGGGCAATACTTGGTATTACAATAGCTGACAACAAGAAATAAGCACCTAAAAATAACATGAAATTTCCCAATACAATAGGATAAGGCTTATCTATAAATTTAATGATAGTATTGGATACAAAATATGTTACAATCATAACAACTAACAATGCTGCTGCAACATATTTACTTAAACCCATAAATGAAAAACCTACAGTAGGTGCTACAATTAAAACAGAAGCAATAATTGCTCCAAAACAACATGGACAAGGAGCAACAACCGCTAAACAGGTAGCAGTAGTTGTATTTTTATCATGAACTTTCCATTCTCTTATAGTAAACAATCCCGCGATAATCATGATAGATGCCATAATTATATAAAAAACAGTATTATAACTATAAATAGCTTCAGTAATCTGTTCAGCAAAGAATGATGCAATATATGTACATAATAAAACACCACCACCATAACCGACACAGATACATGCAAATAATTTTTTTGACAAGTTAGCAAGACCAGATGCCAAACCAATTTTTATTCCAAATATGATTACAGCAGCCAGTACACCAAATTGCCACATTACACTCATCATATCCATATTTATTTCCTCAATATAATCAATAATACATTAATTACATATTTACCATTTCTACTTTAAACTATATAAAATTTATTTTAAAAAAATAAGAGAATTGTAAAATTCTCTTTTAAATTTTAATCTACTTTTACTGTGTTTCCAACTTCGAAATCATTCCAATACGAAGTAATGATATACTCTCCAGGCATTAATCTTATATTCAATGATGCCATACCCTCATCATCAGTTACTCTGTAATAGAATCTACCATTTATGTTAAATAATATATTTTGCTTAGCTAACGGATTGCCCTGACCGTCTAATGTCTGCACAGTAAAGTTGCTGCCGTCAAGATATTTCATGGAAAGATCACTTGTTACTAAAGTCGGCAATACATTTATATTATTACCTATATCCAAACCGTCAACGATAGTGGTAATTATATAATTTCCAGGTCTTAAAGCAATACCTAACCTAGCTATACCGTTGCTGTCTGTGGTTTTTTGATAGAATACACCATTAATATTAAATGTAACCTCTTTGTTTATTGCAAGGGTTCCATCTTTATTGTAAATTTTTACTTCAAAATTAGAATCATTTCTGTAGTACTTGGTTAAATCATTTGACTCAATTAAAGGTTTAACAGTTATATTAAATCCTTTACTTTCACCAGTAACTGAATTAATAGCAGTTAAAATATACACATCAGGTCTTAAATTAATATTTAACCTAGCTACACCATTTTCATTTGTTTGACGTGTGTAAAATACACCATTAATGTTAAATGTTACATCAGTGTTAGATAACGGTTTGCCATCAGTGCCTAAGAAAGTTGCAAAGAATTGAGTTTCATTTTTATACATTTTAACAAGGTCTTTACCTTCAATAGTAGTTTTAACAACAACTTTTGAATAAACAGACATATTGCCGTACATTGTTGTTACATCATATGTTCCAGGCATTAAGCCAATTACCAATGATGCAAATCCATTGGAATCAGTTGTTTTATTGTATTTTTTACCATTAACAGTAAATGTAATAGTTTTATTAGCTATCGGATTTCCAGCACCATCTTTTAAAGTAGCATTAAGTCTTTCTGATCCACCATAATATTTTTCAAGATCTTCAACTGTTAACTGTATGTTTTCACGTTCTACAACAAGTATCTGATGTAATGCAAGAATAGTTGAACCTGTAGACTGGAAAAATACAGTGTTATTGTCTTTAGTTAAACCATCGGTGTTGAAAGTATAATAATCAATTGAATTTGAAGTCTTATTCCATACATCACTTTTTATTTCACCATTAAAAACAATGTTTCCTTCATTTTTTTGTCCGCCTGCTGCAAAAACATATAATGTGGAATTAATCATTGAAGTGGAGTCAATGTTAAATTTAGTATAAGCTCCGACATCCAAATTTTTATTATTTGTTTTAGAAAGTAAATCCGCACCTTCACTTATATAAACAGTTTTACTAGCGCCATTTTCATTATTAGTTAAAAGTAATAAAGAACTTGGATAAACAGCAGTTAAACCACTTGTTTTATTTAAAGTAAAAGTATTTAATCCTTTATTGATTAAATCTGTAACATTATAAACTGCAAGTCCGTAGCCATGTTTGCCGTATGCTCCTAAATTAGACTGGTCACGGTAATGGACAATTGGTGTAATGATTTTATTATTGAAAGTAACTATCCAATCACTTACATCAGCTTGCTTATTCCAGTTATATGAAACATATAACAATCCTTCTTTTAACTCCCCTTTAAAATCAATATTCCATGTGTCGCTTCCATTTGTACTCTTGGACCCTAAATATGATGAATCATCTTTATTTAAAATAATTACATCACCACTAATATCATAAACACGTGTAATTGTAGCATTCATGGCAGGATATGCCAAATCTTTTCCTAAATTACCGTTATAAACCACCATAAAATTACTGCTGTTGGTGTCATTTAAAATACCGTTTTTATCTTCAACAATAACTCTGTAAACAACATTGGTATTATTGTTTCCTAAAACAGTATTTTCATCAATTGGTCTAATAAAAGAATCTATTATATTTACTGATTTGGAAGAATTAGCTTTTACAAAATCAACCAAATAAGAACCAACAACACGGCCATTATCATAAACATAAACAGTTACATTAGTTAAATCCTTGTTAATGCTGTTAACTGTAATAGTTAAATTATTAGTAACACCAGCATAAATAGAATTTTTATATTCTGAAGCAATATTAGTAGTAACTACAGGAGATTCTCTGTTAATTACTTTAAGTAATTGAACACTTGATTTAATAGAACCATATCCCTGAGATAGTGCAGAATATGTAAAATTATTATTATCTCCTATTTGGAAATAATCTGTAACATCCCATTTATTATATATATAATAATCTTTTACTATAGTGTCTTCTGGAATAAACAGTTGATTATCATTAAACTTATATGCTCCGTTATTGCTAGACAACATTATTGCTTCAAAGTTAACTTCACCTATGTCACCAGTGTAATTTTTTGTATAAATTAAATTGCTTACAGTGCCCTGAGTCCATGACATTCCTACATTTAACCAATATGTGATACTGTCGCTGTCCCCGTCATTATATGCAATAAATAATCCAATCATTTTTATTCGTCCATCAAAAGCTTTACCTTCAAATGGAGTGCTAGTTACATCTATTTTAATTTTTGAATTAGGACCTAAATCTTTTAAATCACCTAAAACATCATAAACCATTTGATAATCAGAATACTGTTTTGTAGTATGATTATTAATCACATACACATTTGAATCACCAGCCTGATTACCAACATAAGTTAAATTTTCATATCCCAATACCTTACTATTTCCTGCTGTGTTTAATGTAGTATTTGAGTGTAAAGCATAGGTTTCCGAATTTCCACTACCTGAATAGATATTTACAATTACCTTAGCAGAAGTAATTTCCTGCACACCATCAGGAATTGCATATTCAAGACTTCCTGTGGTACTCCAAGGGTTTGTGCTTATTAATTCTGCATCACCTGAAACAGTACCCTGATCAATTTCAGGCATTGAATCAGCTGTTTCTGCAAATGCACCATTAATTGTTAACAAACCAACAATCAATGCAACCAATATAAAAAAAAAAATTTGTTTTTAACATTCATCTTCCTATAACCTCGTTTATAAGGATTCAATTTATTAAACAATGAAAAAATTGTTTAATGAACTTTATTATAAAAAATGTAATATAAATAGGTATTTAAAGTATTACTTATAAATTAATAATTTCAAAAAAAGTAATACTTAAAATTTAGCTAAAATAAAAGTATTACTTAAATCTATTTTTTTATCAGATAAGTAATACTAATATAGTTAAATTTATTAAATTTTAAATCAATAAAAATAAAATATTGAAACAGAACTTTTAAAATTTTTATTTTTTATTAGGGTGTCCGCCAAAATTGAATTTTGGCTGACTTGTTGATTTTTTTTAAAATATTGTTACATCAAGTTTTAATTGGTTTTTAATGGATGTGCTTTCGCAGAAATCTTCTAAATCTTCTGTTGTGTTTTTTATTTCTTGTTTTATGTTGTGTAGTCGTATTAAATTATATGCTAATGCATCTAAGTTTATTCTTTCTTCTGTTTTTACCATTCCGATGACTACTTCTTTTTCTATTTGGAATTGTTCTTTGAATATTCCAAATGGTCCTTCAACGCTTGATCTTTTGCTATATTCGTCTTTATATTCCTGTTTTTCCATTTTTTCGTTCATTGCTTTTTGCATTTCTGATCCGTATTCTGTGATGGTTTTGTGTGTTTGTTTGCCTGTTAAGCATTTGTTTCGTGCTTTGCAGTTTTTACAGGCTTCATAATTGTTGTAGAGTCTTTTTATTTTGTCTGGTTTTTCTGGATCTTTGTGTGGTTCGATGTATTTTGCGAAAAAGTGCATATATTGATTTTTTGGGCATTTGAATGCATCTAATTCATAATCATATTCAAAATGGTCTTTATGGTATGGATTTGGATTTAATTTTCCTATTTTTTCTTTACTTTGCTTTCTATTTGGTATTAAACCATCTATTTTTTTATCTGCTAAGTATGATAGTGATATTTGGTTTAAGTATATTGTATCGGCACTTATATACTTTGGTGTGGTGTTAATGTTTCTTATTGCTCTTTCTGCGATTATTGGTAGTTCGTAGTGGTCTGTCGGGTTTTGTGTGACGTTTATTGCACAGATTAATTTGGTATCATAATCGACTGCAGATTGGATATTATAAGCAACCATGAAGTTTCCTTTCTTTCCTTTCATAAATCTTGCTTCTATATCATTTACTGGAATTTTATCCTGTCCTGTGAATGTAAATTGTGTTTTTATTCCATATAATAGTTCTAATTTATCTTCATCATCTATGTCTTTCTTTTCCAATAATCTTTGAGCAGGTTTGTGAAGTTTTTCAAGACATTCAGGGTCAATAGGTCGTCCTTCGTAGTAATCGATCAATATTTGAGTTTCTTTTTTTGTAATGGTGTTGTTGTTGGAATTGTATGCTTTTTTGATGGTTCCATCAATGGCAACGTGATTAAATTCAGTGAATCCTTCATCAAAGGCCTTTTTTAATGTCATTTGCAGCAATACTTCAAAATAATGGCCATATTCTCTTCGATATCTTTGGATTGATCTTTCAGAAGGTCTAATATCATCGCACACGTATTTAAATATATCATGGTATCGCGCCATATCTGCAATTATTGATGTTCTATCAATATGTTGGATTTTGGCATAAATAAGCAATTTTAACATGGAATCCACTGGAAGGGAGTCTCTTCCTTTCTTTTTCTTGGGTTCTTTGATATTTAAAAGTGGAAAAACTTCTTCAACAAATTCAACAACAAAACGAGAAATATGATTCTCCGGAACATTCCAATCAAGAGTATTAATGCCCAATTTTGCCTGATTCCTATCAAACTTTCTTTTAACCATAAATAACAACACCAAAACAACTTATATCTAATATAAAATATGTACAACAAAGTATATAAACTTAACTGTCTTAAAACCATTAAAAATCAAAAATAAGAATAAAATAAAACTAAACAATAATTTAAAAAATAATTAAACCAAATAAAATAAAATAAACAAAAATTAATTGAAATATATTAAAAATAATAAAAATTAAGCCCAAAAATTTTTTTGACGAAAAATCAAAAATCAATTTTGGCGGACACCCATTAAAAAAGAATAGAAATATAGTGATTTAATCAAATAAGCTGATTATGTTTCAATAGGAGGTAATATATGAATTTAGGTAATAAAAAAAATTTTTCACCTATAATACCATTTATAATAATATTAGCAATAATTATATCATTAAGTCCAACGACAATTTCTGCACAGGAAAACACAACAAACTCTGAAATTCAAAATATAACTGAAACAACTGCTGATAGCATAGAAATCAACTTGGAAGAAAACAGTATCTGTGAAAATGATTCTCATGAATGCAGCTTCCCACCGTATAAAATATCTTATAGTAATGTAATTAAAGAAAATAACCTTCCTAAAAAGGCATTACTAATAAGCGATAATCCTGGGACAAACATATTAAATGATGCTGCCTGCGATATCCTAAACACATACAAAGATGTAAATATACAGGTTAGAAGCTGTAATCAAATTTGCAAAATGAATGAAAATGAGTTATACACTCTTGTGGAAACTAGCGATATTGTTATTATTAACTGGTTAACTTCTGATGCTGATTCAGTATTTACTAATTTACTACTAAAATATCCAAATCTATCAAATAAAGAATTGTTTTTATTTTTAGAAACATCCAGTAGCTCTCAAGCAAAAAATTTACACTTGGTTAGAAATTCAACAATAAATCATAAAAAAATATTTTCAGATAAAAGCATATATACTGAAGAATTTTTAAACAATTACTTTTCAATGACTAAAAGAGGGCAAAATTACAATGTATATTACGAATATATTACAAATGGGGATGGAAAATTAGTCAATGAAGAATTTAACAAAGCAGTGTTATATAAAAATTACAATAACAAAGAAAATCAAATAAATGAAATATTGTGGGCTTTAAATATTACCGGATATGAATGCAAATATTCCGATCCGCGTTTTAGTAAAACCTATGAATACGGAATATTTAGAGAACAGTACATGACACTTGAAGAATATAAAAAGAAATATTTTGATTCCTCAAGACCATATACTGTGGGTTTACTTGAAAGTAATATGTATGTAAGTAACGGTCAATTACAGCCATACTATGCACTAATCAAATCATTAGAAGCTAAAGGATGCAATGTTATTCCTGTTGTAGCGGCTGGCGGGTCTGAAAACCAGTTAAAAGTAATGGTAAAATACTTTACCAATGCTCCAAGTTATGAAGCCTATTTAAATAATCCGTTGAAATATACAAATAATGTCAATGCAATAATTTCAATGCCTGCATATGGTATTGGAGGAAATTTATTTGATAATACAACCAAGTACTTTGAAACTGCAGGAGTTCCAGTATTTCGTGCGGTTCATTCTGATTATGTCAGTAATGAAGAATGGGAATTAAGTGCTACAGGGCTTCCTGGGAATCGTAGTGATAAATGGTGGCATGTAGCAATTGGTGAAGCACAGGGCATTATTGAAGCAACATTTGTTGGAGGAGTTACTCATGAAATTTCTTCAAAAACCGGAGCTCAGTTAAGTGGTTTTAAAGCTCATGAAAAAAATATTGATTTGTTTACTAAAAGAATTGTTTCCTGGATAAATTTACAATATACAGTTAACAGTGACAAAAAGATTTCTTTAGTTTACTTCAACTATCCTCCAGGAAAACAAAATATCGGATCAAGTTATTTAGATTCAATTACAAGTGTTTATAATCTATTATATGAACTTAAATCACAGGGATATAATGTGGGAAAACTCCCAACAACTGTTAAGGAACTTGAAGACATGATGATTAAAAGCGGTATTAATGTAGCAACCTGGGCTCCTGGAGAATTGGAAAAATTATCCAATCAGCCAAATATCGTATTATTGCCAGTTGCAGAATATGAAAACTGGTTTAATAGTTTGGAACCAATTTCTAAAGTCCAAGTTATTGAAGGTCCTGTTGCATATATTGGTCAGTTAGCTAGAAATGCAATAGCTATTAATTATACCTCACCAATGAAAGATATAATTAATGACTGGTATAATGGCGTTAAATCATTATTACCTGAAAATTATACTGAAAGTGGAGTCCTGCTTTTAAATAAAATCGTTGCGGCTTTAAACAAATACTTACAAACAGGAAAAGATGGTGATTATCAGGAATATTTATCTCTTAAATCCCAATGGAAAGCATTGAATATTCCTGGATTAAACGGATGGGGAGAAGCTCCTGGAAACATTATGACAGTTACAAAAAATGGAGTAGAATACTTTGTAATTCCAGGTTTAAAATTCGGTAACATATTCATAGCTCCAGAACCTCAAAGAGGATGGGAAGCTAAATCAGATTTACTATATCATAGTTCTGCAGTAGCACCTACACACCAGTATCTGGCTGCATATTATTATATGCAAAAAGAATATTCCTCAGCTATGGTTTTTATTGGAAGACATGCAACACATGAATGGTTACCTGGAAAAGAAGTTTTACTGTCAACAACTGATTACGGATCAATTGTAGTTGGTGACGTTCCACAGATATATTTCTATATTTCTGACGGATTAGGAGAAGGATTAGAAGCAAAAAGAAGAGGATTTGCAGTTATGATTACTCATTTAACCTCACCTTTAGCTTATACCAGTCTCTACGGCAACCTAACTGCAATAGCTAATTTAATAAATAAATATGAAAATACTACCGATAAAACTCAAAAAGATACAATAGCTTTCAGCATTAAGTTATTAATTGAAAGAAATAATTATATTCAATCTATGGGATTAACTCAGGAGGAATTTGAAAAATTAAATTTAAATGAAGTAGTTAAATCTGCAGATAAATTTTTATTTGAAGTTCAAAATACCCTTTACCCATTAGGTTTGCATGCTATTGGTCAAAATTGGACAGTAACTGACATTAGTCGTAGCGTAGTTGCTGCACTGTCCCAGGAGTTTACATATGATGGAATAACCACCACAATATTTGATGAAGTTGCAAAATACCTCTTTTCTAAAAAGTATTCTGAATTAAATGCCCTAGAAAGAGATAAAGTATTAAACACAAGTGAACAAATAGTAGCTGCATTAATATTCTCAAACAGTACTACAGTAGCTAATGTTTTAGGCTCAGACAGCCCTAGTTTAATTGCTGCAATGAATTATGGAAGATATTACATTTCTTTAATTTATGCTTCCATAAACAATGAATTAACATCATTTATTAATGGATTAAATGGTAAATATATCCCTGTTGTTTCTGATGGAGATGTAATTAATATTAATTCACTGCCGACTGGTGGAAATTTCTTCCATGATCAATCACAGGAACTGCCAACAGAAGAAGCATATAACTATGCCAAAATACTGACATTGCTTACACTGTCATCTCTTAATGAAAAAACACAAAAAATTGCAATGGGAATTTGGTGTGTTGAAACAGCAAGAGATAACGGTGCCTTAATTTCAGTAGTATTATATCTGTTAGGTATGCAACCTGTTTATACTTCTTCTCCAAGTGCCGGAGGTAAAACTGAAGATGGTGACAGTGTCGGTACCAAAACCAAAATAATGCCAAAATTTGTCGGATTAAAAGATTTGCTCAGACCTGAAGGATGGGCTAAAAAAAGAATAGATGTTGTTGTCATTACAAGCGGTAACTTTAGAGATTTATACAGCACCCAGGTTTCATTATTAGACAATGCATTTAGAGTAGCTTTAGCTAGATCATATTTAACTATCATTAATAATAAAACATTGATGGAAAGTAAATATGGAAAAGACATGAAAGAAGCACTGGATAAAGTAATGGAAGGCATCGGATATTATGGAGTCGGATCTGAATCTTTTGATGAAAATTATGTAGCTCGTCATTGGGTTAATGATTTTATATACTACAAAAATTTGGGCTATAATAATACATATGCCGGAGAAGTAGCTATTACCCGCGTATTTGCACCGCCAAATGGAGATTATGGAGCAGGTATTGCCAAATCCGTTTCATTAAGTTGGACATGGAATAATACTAATGATTTAGCTAAATTTTACTTAGGCAGAATGGGAAATATGTACTCTAAAAATTACTGGGGCGAAACAAATCCTGTAGTATTTGCAAGAGTTCTCAATAATACTGATGACATTATTGTCAGCCGTAATACAAATGTTTACGGCATTGCAGATAATGATGATTTCTTTGATTACTGGGGCGGTCTTTCAATGGCAGTTTCATATATTAATGGAAAAACTCCTAATATGAATGTGTTAATGTATGGTAATAAAGACAAACCGTATATCAGTTCCATTGAAACTGTATTGTCTAAAGAAACAGCAACCCGATACTTCAATCCAAATTGGATACTTGGAATGATGAATGAAGGATACAGCGGAGCACGTTATATATCCAATAAATTCCTGAATAATTTATTTGGATGGGCTGTAACAAGACCGAATGCAGTAAACAACTGGATGTGGGATGAATCATATAATGTTTACATCAAAGACAAATACAATTTAGGAGTAACTGACTGGTTACAAAGCGGAAACAATAATTATGCATTTATTTCATCTGCAGGAACCCTTTTAACTGCTGCATATAACGGCTACTGGCAAACAGATAAAGGAACACTGGAAAATTTAGCAACAATGTGGGCAAATTCCATAATTGTAAACGGTGTTGCATGCTGTGATTGTAGCTGTGGTAATATAGCTATGTTAAAATGGGCTACACAATACATTAATCCTGATTTACTGGCTAAATTTAATGACCAACTTTATCAGGCTACTCAAAATAACATTTTTGCCAATTCATTTGTTCCAACAAATTCAAATAATCAAAATTCAAATGACGAAAGTCAAAGTTCATCAAAAGCTACAAGTACAACACAATCCAGTATTATAAGCTATGGCGGATCCAACTCTCAAATATCTTCAAGTATTGGTATGGACAGTTCCCAAAATCCGTCCTCTTCAAGCAGTGAAGTTTCAGCTTCTGAACAGGAATCCGGAAAATCTTACGAAGTATCTAAAGATACATCTTCCAGTTCATCTACAAAAGGAGATATGCCTATATCACTGATTATTTGCGTTGTTGTAATGGTGCTAATATTTGGTTATGGTTATTATAAACGAAAAAATGAAGAGTAAAACACTAAATTAATAATTTTTTCTTTTTTCTTTTTTTTATTATTCTTTAATTTCTTTAAAAACCTGAATTTTTACTTATTAATAAATATTAACTTTAATAAAATACTGTTTTTTATTGTAAAAACATCTAAACATTTAAAGCTAATAAGAAACATATATTATTATTAAAAATAAAATGAGGCCAATTTATGTTTTGGAATGAGAAAATCGAATGTATGCCAAGGGAAGAACTTGAAGAACTACAATTGAAAAAGCTTCAAAAAACAGTGAAACGAGCTTTTGACAAAATTCCATATTACAATAAAAAATATACAGCATGTGAAGTTTTCCCTGAAGATATTGAAACTTTAAAAGATATAGAAAAATTACCGTTCATCACAAAAGATGATTTAAGAGAAAGCTATCCTTATGGTCTTTTTGCAGTTGATATGAAAGACATAAAAGAAATACATTCCTCTTCAGGAACTACCGGAAAACCTGTAGTATCAGGATATACCAAAAAAGACTTGGATACCTGGGCAGAAACAACTGCAAGAGGTTTGGGAATGATGGGCATCGGTGAAAATGACATTATTCAAAATACTCACGGATACGGATTATTTACTGGCGGATTTGGTGTTCATTACGGATCACATAAAGTTGGAGCAACAATAGTGCCTATATCAACAGGACAGACCAGAAGACAAATCGAAATAATGAAAGACTTTGGAGTAACCTGTTTGATTGCAACACCATCTTACGGAATTCATTTGGCTGAAGTAGCTGAAGATGACGGAATCAATCCCAAAGATATGAATCTTAAAGCTATCGGATTTGGAGCTGAAATGTGGAGTGAAGAAATCAGACAAAAACTAGAAAATCTCTTTGGAGCACCTGCATACAACATTTACGGATTAACTGAACTTATGGGACCAGGTGTAGGAATGGAATGCAGTGCTCAAAAAGGATTGCATATAGCTGAAGATATTTACTATCCCGAAATAATTGATTCAGCAACCGGCAAAACCTTAGGAGAAAATCAGAAAGGAGAACTTGTATTAACAAACCTTGAAAGAGAAGGAATGCCGATAATCAGATTTAGAACAAAAGACTTAACTTCACTTAACTACGAACCATGTGAATGTGGAAGAACCAGTGCAAGAATGAGCAGAATAACCGGCAGAGCAGATGATATGATTAAAGTAAAAGGAGTAGCTATATTCCCATCTCAAATAGAAAAAGCATTACTTAAAGTAGGTGATGTAGAGCCTCATTATTTAATTATAGTTACAAGACCTGGAACTTTAGACCAAATAGAAGTAAAAGTGGAAGCTTCTAAAAACCTTTTCTTTGATGGAGTAAAGGAAATGGTTAATATTCAAAGCAAAATAGCCAAATCTATTGAAAATGAAACTGGAATAAGAGTAAAAGTAACATTAGTTGAACCAAAAAGCCTTCCAAGATATGAAGGAAAAGCTAAAAGAGTTATAGATAAAAGAAATTTACATTAAGGGGATTAAAATGAACAGTATGAAAGTAAAACAATTATCAATATTCTTGCAAAACAAAAAAGGAAGCTTATATGATGCTCTTGAAACTTTATCTGAAAATGATATAAATATAAGAGCTCTTTCACTTGCAGATACTTCTGATTTTGGTATTTTAAGAGTTGTAGTAGATAATCCTCAAAAAGGAGAAAAAGTACTTGAAGAAAACTATCTGGTCAAAACAACTGACATAGTAGCTATTGAAATGACAGATTCACCTGGTGGATTGTCATTTGTTTTAAAAACTATAAAAGAAAATAACTTAGATTTAGAGTATTTATATGCATTTACTCATGATAAAAAAGATAAAGCAATCTTACTTTTGCATACAGATAATTTAGATGCATTAATAGATGCTTTAATTAAAAATGAAATAGTTATAGTACCTCCAGAGGAAGTCTATAACTTATAAAAAAAAGGTAAAATATTACCTTTTTAATTTTCATTATCTGCTGGTGGAGTGTAAACACGGCTAGCAAGTTCACTGTCAAGTGTATACATCAAATCAACAGAATTTTGTGCTCTTTTTACTTTACCTACCAATTCCATTGCATTTTCTTCCTCTTCAACTTGTTCTTCAACAAACCATTGCAGGAAATTATTGGTAGCATGATCTTTTTCTGTAATAGAAATATCAACTAAATTATTAATAAGACCAGTTACAGTTTGTTCATGAGATAATACATGTTCAAATGCAGCTAATGGAGAGTCCCATTTAGTTTGAGGTCCTTCAATAGCTTCCAAAGTAACAGAAGCTCCTCTCCTAATTATATAGTCATAGATTTTCATTCCATGTTCCAGTTCTTCCTGAGCTTGTACTCTCATCCAATTTGCAAAACCAGGCAAATCTTCATCTTCAAAATAAGAAGCCATTGACAAATAGAGATATCCAGAATACAATTCTGCATTTACTTGTTTATTTAATTCTAATTCCATATTATTAGAAAGCATATTATCACCTTTACTAAATAATTGGAAATACCTATTATATAAAATTTGAGATTATACGAATAAAAATAAACAAAATATATTAAATTAAAAAATTAAAAAATCACATAGTGTGTGGTAATATGGTTAAATGTAATAACTGCGGAACATCAATTGAAGAAAGCGACAATTTTTGTATGAATTGTGGAAATAAAATTGAAAAAAACAATGAAAATGACATACTTCCATTAGTAACCTTAATTAAATGTCCTAACTGTAAAAAACAGATATTGAATGAATGGAAATACTGTCGTTTTTGTGGATATGACACAAATCAACCAAAAGGAACATCATTAATTAAAAAAATAGTTGATGATGTGGCTTATGATTCAAATGTTTTAAGATTTTGCACTTCCTGCGGTAAAAAATATCATGATGATTCAAGTATCTGTCAAAATTGTGGAAATGAAATTCCAAAACCAAAAGAGAATTATTTCGGAGACTTATCTTATGAAAACTTCCAATTACTTTATATAAACCAGATTCTTATTCCATTATCCACACATTACAGTACAAACTTTAGAAAAATTCTTATAAAAGACCATTTTAACATTTCATATGATGAAGAATCCCATATACTGTATTTACTAATTGAATATGCAATACGTAATCCTAATGAAAATATCATCCCATATTTTGAAAAAATATTAAATGAAACAAAAGAAAATTTTAAAGATATTGAAAATGCTGCTTTAAATAAAATAAAACCTCAAATAGAAGAATTATTTAATACAAAAGGATTAACCTTTAAAAACAAAAAACAGATTAGTGCTGCTGAATACCAAACTATTAAAACACCGATTACAACAGATAAACACGGAGGAGGTACAAAAGCACTGGCAACATTTGGTTTCGGACTTTTAGGATATGCAGCTTCTTCAGGTGTAAAAACTGAAGTAAAAACTGAGAAAATTAAAACACAGGATGCGAAATACTGTTATACAACCATCAATATTTCAAAAAAATATGGGGATATTGATATTGCCGTATCCAGAGAAAATAACACTAAATTTATTCTAAAATGGAAAAATATATCCCTATTTAGCGATGATAACTACTTTGTATTAGATTCAGGAGAAACCTTTAAATGTGAACTTTACAGTGATGAAATTAATGAAATAATCACCTCATCACTTCTTGACATTGCAGTTACCCATGATTCCAGATTAATTCACAAATACCGTCCAGAAATATTATTAAAAGTACAAAAATTTTTAAATGAACTAATAAACCGGGAAATTAACAGTTCTAAAATAAATGAATCTTCAAAATCAACTGTTAATCTTGAAAAACTAATTGAAATGTATGATAAAGGATTATTAACTGATGAAGAATTTATTGCTATGAAGAAAAAAATTAATTAAAAAAAGAGGGTTTATTTAACTGCATTAATTACAGTTCTTCCACCCATATAAGGAACTAAAACATCAGGAACTTTAACACTTCCATCTTCCTGCTGATAATTTTCAAGTAAACAGCAGATAGTCCTTTCAGTAGCTATTGCAGTACTGTTTAAAGTATGTAGAGTCTGTGCATCTCCGGAACCTGCTTTTCCAAAACGTGTTTTGGTTTTTCTTGCCTGATAATCCTTACAGTTAGTACATGAAACTAATTCTCTGTAAGCTTTGGAACCGGGGAACCATGCCTCAAGATCATATTTGATAGCTGCATTATCATTAAGTGCTGAGGACACAATAGCTACTACCTGATAATGTAGGCCTAATTTCTGATATATTTCTTCAGTTACTTCAAGCAACTTTTTATGAGCATTTTTGGACTCTTCCGGAGTTGTGTAAATAAACTGTTCAATTTTTTCAAACTGATGAACTCTGAATATTCCTAAAGTATCTTTACCGTGAGATCCTGCTTCTTTTCTAAAACAGGTTGAAAGAGCACAATACTGAATAGGCAAATCTTCAGGAGCAATGATTTCATCTCTGTGAAGTGCAGCTAAAGTCTGTTCTGCAGTAGCTATCAAATATAAATCTTCATCAGCTACTTTATATAAAGTTTCTTCAAATTCACCTAATTCAGAAGTTTCTGCAGCTACTTCACCTTTAACGAAAAAAGGAGTCTGAAGAGGAATATAACCTTTAGATTCCAATTCATTTAGAGCAAATTGAATCAAAGCTAAATTAAGATGTAAAATATCCTGCTTTAAATAATAAAACCTTGCACCAGCTATTTGAGCTGCTGTTTTCATGTCTGCACCGTCAATTTTTTCAATTAAATCTACATGATTCAACGGTTCAAAATCAAATTCAGGAATTTCACCGTATTTCTTTACAATTTCATTATCATCTTCAGTATCGGAAATCGGCACATCTTCATCAATAATATTTCCTACTTTATATCTGTAATCATCACGTGATTTTTTATATTCCTCAATTTTAGGCCCTAATTCTTTAATTTCATTAGATACTTCCTTAGATTGGGCAATGACTTCTTCTAAATTACCTTCTTCTTTAGCTTTTTTAAATGATTTAGATAATCTGTTTTTTTCAGAACGTAAAAAGTTTAATCTTTTTTCCCCTTCTCTCCATAAAGTATCATATTCAATAACTTTTTCAGCAGTTTCTGTTCCTCTAAATCTTTTTTTCTCAGAATCAAAAATTAATTCCGGATTTTCTCTGAATAATTTTATATCTAACAAATATGTGTCCCCTAATTAGTTAATCATATTATAATTTATTTTTTTTATTTTTTATATTTAATGATTTTATAAAAAAAGCTTGAAAAGTTTTTAGACATATAAACTTGAAAAAATTTTAAAAAAATCTTTTAAAAGTTTGTATTTAGAAATAAAAGACATTTTAAAGTGATAATGTAAAAAATTTAAAGTTGAAAGAAGAGATTAATTAAAATCTCTTATAATTATTGTGTTTCCTGTTTGGAAGTCATTCCAGTAAGATGTAATAATGTATTTTCCACTCATTAATCTGATTCCTAAGCTTGCAATACCATCTTTATTAGTAACTTTGTGATATAAGACACCATTTACATTAAATGATACATTTTGATTAGCTAATGGTTTACCTTGACCATCTAAAGTTAAAGCAGTGAAATTGCTGCCATCTAAATATTTCATATCTAAATCTTTAGTTACTAAAGTCGAAATAACAGTTACATTATTACCTACATCCAAAGCATCATACATTGTTGTAATGGTATAGTTTCCTGGTCTTAAAGCTATTCCTAAGCTTGCAACACCATTTGAATCAGTTGTTTTAGTGTAAAATACACCATTGATGTTAAATGTTACATTTTTACCTACTGCTAAGGATCCGTTTTTATCATAGATAGTTGCTTGAAAAGCAGATGCATTCATATAATATTTAGTTATATCATGAGCCGCAATTAATGATTTTACTGTTATGTTAAATCCTTTTTCTTCACCGGTTACAGGGTTGTAAGCAGTTAAAATGTAAGTTCCAGGTCTTAACATAATACCTAAATCAGTTACACCATCTTTATTAGTTGTTTTAGTGTAGAATACTCCATGGATGTTAAATTTAACAGTAGTGTTAGCTAGTGCTTTTCCTGTGCTGTCAGTAAATTTAGTGTAAAATCTTGTAGCGTTCTGATACATTTTAACTAAATTTTTAGCTATGATACTTGGATTAATAGTTACAGTGATATTTTTGGAGATTTTGCTGCATATATCAGATCCATTATAAGTTACAGTTACTGGATATATACCAGATTCTAAATTAAGTCCCATAGATGCAGTACCATTAGCATCAGTAGATTTAGCATAGTCCACACCATTAATATTGAAGTATATAGTAGCATTAACTATTGGTTTACCTTGAGAATCTGTTAATTTAGCAACTAAAGGAGTTCCATCATGATAAAACATTGCAACATCATCAGCACTTAAATTAAAATTAGGGACAACTGTTATGTTTCCTTTTTTAGTCATCAAATCATATTTAGCATCACCAGAGTAAGTTGTAGTGATATTATACTCTCCAACACCCAATCCAGGAATATTTACTTTTGCAGTTCCCTTAGTTACATTTGCAGTGTAATTTTCACCGTCAATTTCAACAGTGACGGTTCCAGTTGCATCTTCAGGCAAATCTACAACAACAGTAGAATTTACTCCATCTTTAGCTTCAGGAACAGCAACATCCATATTATAATCAGATATTTTTAATACAGTAAATTTAGTTGTGTTTTGAGCACTATTATAATTGTCATCACCTATATATTTAACAAATACATCATAAATACCCGCTTTAAAATCAGATATCGTTTTAACTACACTGCCATTTTCAATAGCTACATTATAAACTTGATTATCAACACTAATGGTTACATTTCCAGTAGTATCACTAGCTAAAGAAACTGTGACAGTTACATTTTCACCAACTCTAATATCGTCAGCACCAACACTAACTGTTGAATTTATTTTATTAATCTTAAACTTGCCAGAATCAGCAGTTAAATTGTAATTATCATTTCCATCCCAAATAGCGCTAAAATTATAAACACCTGCTCCTAATTTATCTCCTAAAAGAGTACCTTTACCATTAACAACTTCTACAGTGTAATTTTTATTATTAATAGTGACAAATATGTTTTCAGTTAATTTAGCATTATTAACACCAGTTAAAACAGTGTCAATAACATATACATTACCATAATCAACATCATTAACAATGACATTTAAAGAGGCATTTGCTTTAGCTACTTTAATATTTTTAGTTGCATTAACTGAAGTGTATTTATCACTACCTTCATATTTAACCATAATCATATGATTGCCAGAATCTAAATCTTTAACAGCATAATTAGCTTTACCATTTACAATAGCAAGAGTTTTTTCAACATCATCAACAGAAAAAATGACATTATCATTAACATCCTCAGGCAAAACAATATTAACAATTGCATTTTGGCCAAAAACAATATCATTAACAAGTACATCTATTCTAGGAGCTATTTTATTAACTTTAAAACTACCTGAAGTATTCGTTCCATTATAATTATCATTTCCGCTCCAAGCAGCACTAAAATTATAAACTCCCGCAGGTAATTTATCACCAATAGCTATGCCTCTACCATTAACAACTCCCACAGTGTAATTTTTATTATTAATCGTCACATCTACCATGCCTGTTAATTTATCATTATTTGCACCATTTAATATAACCTCAATAATTAAATTTTCACCATAATCAACATTTTTAATAGCTACCTCAAACTTTGGTGATGCTTTAGCTACATTAATGTTTTTAGTAGAATTAACACTAGCATATTCTTTATTGCCCCCATATTTAACTAAAAGTGTATAATTATCAGAAGATAAATTAGAAATAACTTGGCTGGCTTTACCATTTTTAACAACAGAAATGTAATCTTTATTATCAATAGTAATAGTTACATTACCACTAGCTTCTTTAGGTAAAATAACATCAACAGTTAAATTTTGGCCAAATGTAATATTATTAACAATTACATCCATTGCAGGAACCATTATAGATACTGTAAAAGTTGCATTAACATTTACTGCATTATAATTGTTATCACCACCATATTTAACAGCTACATTATAATCACCTACTTTAAGTCCGCCTATTACTTTAATTGCCTGACCTTCATTAATAGCTACTGTATAGTTCTGATTATCAAGCGTAATAGTTACATTGCCTGTAGCATCACTATCTAAATTAACACTAATAGTTGCGTTTTCCCCAACTTTAATATCTTTAACATCAACAACAAGTGCAGGATCTATTTTATTAACTTTAAAACCGCCAGAAATATCAGTTCCATTATAGTTATCATTTCCAGCCCAGGTAGCACTGAAATTATACAATCCCACAGGCAGCTTATCAGCAGAAACATTTCCCTTACCGTTAATAACCACTACATAGTAATTTTTATTATTAATTGTTACAATTACATTACCGGTTAAATTAGTATTATTTACACCTTTTAAAGTAGCATAAATAGTTAAATTTTCACCATAGTTAACATCTTTAATAAATACATTAAGATTTGGATTAGCTTTAATAACATTTACAGTATGAAAAACTTCAACTGATTCATATTTATTATTGCCCCGATATCCAATTTTAATATATTGAATACCTGCTTCTAAATCAGTCATATTCCATAATGATACGCCTTCATCGTCAATTTTAACATAATAATAAATTTCACCAACAGACATCAGCACCCAACTAGGATTAGCATCCTTAGGTAATTCAACTTTAACAGTTAAATTTTCACCAAAGATTATACTATCCTCAGCAATTACATTCATTTTAGGCTTTTCTTTAGATACAACAGTATTATTCCCATCATACTTAAAAAAAGCATTATTACTGTTTTTATTTTCTAAAACGCTTCCATCTTTTCCATCATATAACACATTAGAAGTGGCATTTAAATTTTTCCCATCAGTTATGTGAAACTCATCATTTACTGTGTCATTAACCATACTGGAAGTTACATTTTCTGCATTAACTGCCGAAATAGATAGTATGAATAAAATCATAGTTGAAATTATTAAAATTTTACTTTTAAGCATTTTCTACCTCCCAAAATAATAAAAAAATATTATTTCTCAATATAATTATTCCTTTAAAAAAATGTAGAAACAAATATCGTAAAAAAACATGAATAACAAAACATCATAAAAACAATCTTCTTATACAAACAAATGTATATGCATTTAAATATTTATATATTGTTAAAAATAATAGTATTTGGCTTTAAAAAAGTAAAAGAGATATTATAAAATTATTCTAAAAATGATTTGAAAAATTTTTCAAAATCCTCATCATCCATAGGTTCCGGTGTTGTGAAAACTTTATTCTCCATAATATTTGTAGCTAAGACATCATATTCATTAGCTTCCTTAGATTCAGGGTGTTTTTCTACAACGGTTTTTGCATCTAATTCACTTTCCTGAATTAAATTACTTCTATTGATAGTTCCAATAATACGAGTGCCTATCTTTGATGCAAATTCACTGACAATTTCTTTTTCATGGTCAACATTTCTGCAGTTGCAGATTATTCCGCTTAAATTTCCTTTAAGTTTTTTAATTCCTTTAACAATATTATTGGCCGCATATAAAGACATATATTCTCCGGAAGTTACAATTATTACTTCATCAGCGTACTTTTCACGTAAAGGTACTGAAAAACCTCCGCAAACAACATCTCCAAGTACATCATAAATGACTACATCCAAATCCTTATCAAAAACCCCTAAGTTTTCAAGTCTTTTCATGGCTACTATTACACCACGTCCTGCACAGCCAACACCGGGTTCAGGACCTCCGCTTTCAACACATAAAATATCATTGTAACCTTTTACAACAATATCCTCTTCAGCAGGTTTTCTGTTATTTTTAAGTGTGTCTACAACTGTCGGGATTCTTCTGCCACATAATGTACGTGTTGTATCAGCTTTTGGATCACATCCTATAACCAGACAGTTCAAATCATTATTTGCATAAACTGCAGATAAATTAGCTACTGTTGTACTTTTTCCAATTCCGCCTTTTCCATAAATAGCTATCTTTTTAATCAATTTAATTTCTCCTTTTATGTATTATTCTTAGACCTGATGATATAATTGCACATGCTGTAATAAATATGCATAACATTAAATTTACAGTTACAGAAACTTTAAAGAAGTTTAATAAAACAATTACACATGGAAGAGCATAAAACATTAAAGCTACTAAAGTTCCAAATTTTTCATATTCCAAGCCTTCAGAGCTTGTTTTGAAAAACTCTATTAATTTCAAGGTTATTACAATTAAAAACCAAAATGGCAGTAAATTTGCATAACATAATGCAAAAGAGCTTAATATAATAAATGCAAAATCTGATAAAACATCTACTTTTGCTCCCTTATTTTTATTATCTATTTTGTATCTGCGAGCTATTCTGCCATCTGAAACATCACTTAAAACAGCTAAAAAGTAAATAACCAGTATAACGAACAGATTGCTGTTTAAATAAAAAACACCATAAGCAAATAAAATTCCGAAAATTATCCTGGACAAACTTAAACTATCTGCCAAATGCCGTTTATTCATAAATATTACCTTTTAACTAGTTTATAAACAAAATCATGCTCCCTTACTTTTGTTGGAATAGCTACTCCCACATTATTACCTTTTTCAACATTTTCAACATTTTCACCATTGATTTGCATTGAATCAATTTTATGTTTTATGGAACCTGTAGTTTTTCCCTGTATTAAAATTTCATCTCCAATAGCTAAATCATCCCATATTTTAAGTTCTGCGACTTTTACTTTGTTAAAATAATTAACAACCTGACCAATATCTTTTTTAATGAATTTTGACTGGTTATTTTCACTTGTTTCAAAAGGAGTGTTGAAGTAAAATCCGGTGTCAAAACCACGGTTAAATACACTTTTAAGCTCTTCAATCCATTGAGGATTTATTTTGTACTCTTTAGGACATTCATAATACTTATCAATAGCCTGCCTGTAAACATCAGTTACCATTGCACCATAATCAGGACTTCTGGCTCTTCCCTCTATTTTAAATGAATCAATTCCCACTTCAATTAGCTCCGGAATATGTTCTATCATCATCATATCCTTTGGTGAAAAGAAGTTCGTTCTGTAGCTGTCGTCATATGATTTGGATATTACAAATGACTCGTCATTAACTTCAGAGAGGTTTATTACACTGTCATTATTATCCTCTTCAAAGGTCATCGTCCAGTTTTTACGGCATGGCTGCAGACAGTCACCACAGTTTGCACTACGGCCATATAATCCTGAACTTAAAAAACATCTGCCAGATATTGCCATGCACATTGCACCATGTATAAAAACTTCTGTTTCAATTGGAGAATTTTTAACTGTCTTTTTAATATCTTCCAAACTAAGCTCCCTTGATAAAATAGCTCTTTTAGCACCTAACCTCTTAAGTGTTTTTAAGATGAAAGAATTGGAAATATTTTCCTGAACACTTATATGTGCTTCAAGTCCGTTACCAACAACATCTTCTATTAATCCTATATCTGATAAAATAATCCCATCAATTTCAGATGCTGCAATTTCCTCCAGGTTATTTTTCAATTCCATAGCTCTATCTTCATTTAAAACAACATTGCTGCACAAATAAGTTTTGGCTGAATATTCTTTAGCTATTTTAGAAACTTCAGATAAATCATTTAAAGAAAAATTTTTAGCATTTGCCCTCATATTAAAGTCATCAAGACCAAAATAAGTGGCATCCGCCCCATTTTCTAAAACTGCCCTAAGAGAAATAAAATTTCCTGCAGGAGATAACAATTCAACCATAATATCTTAAGGTTTATAATATGTTTCAGCTTCAATATCATCAGGAAGCTCTGTCGGATAACATTCATTTAAACAGCCTAAACATAAATCTTCTTTAGGCATTCCAATAGCTTTTACCAGTGATTCCAAACTGATATATCCTAAAGTATCAATATCTAACTGTTGCCTTATCTCTTCAACAGAATAATTAGCTGCAATTAATTCTTTTTTACTTGCCATAGCTACACCATAATAACACGGAGCTATAACCGGAGGACAGCCTACCAAAAAGTGTATTTCAGCAGGTTCTGATTCCTTTACAAAATCAATTAAAGATTTGGAAGTTGTTCCTCGAACAATACTGTCATCAATTAAAACTATTTTTTTACCTTTAATAGCTTCTTTAATTGGATTTAATTTAAGTCTGACAGCCAGTTCACGTTCTTCCTGAGTAGGCATGATAAAAGTCCTTCCAACATACCTGTTTTTAATTAAACCTTCACCATAAGTAATTCCAGAAGCTCTTGAATACCCGATAGCTGCAGGAATTGAAGAATCAGGTACAGGAATAACTACATCAGCATCAATCGGAAACTGTTCATATAACTGTTTTCCAATGTTTAATCGTGTCTGATATACATTAACATTATCAATTGTACTGTCAGGTCTTGCAAAGTAAACATATTCAAACATGCAATGAGCAAGAGGAGTTGAATCAGCCAATTCCAGCATGGAACTGCGAATTTCATTATTTTCAAAATATATAATTTCTCCAGGTTTTACATCCCTTATGAATTCAGCATTAATTACATCAAAAGCAACAGTTTCAGAAGCTATAATAAAATCATCCCCTCTTTTAGCTATTGCTAAAGGTTTTATTCCAGCAGGACCTCGAACCCCATATAACTCACCATTAACAAGTATAGTTAATGCATATGATCCTACTAATTTTTTAGAAACTGCTTCAATGGATTCTATAATACTTTTACCATTAGCATAATGTTCCTTTCTTAACATATAACAGATTACTTCAGAATCTGTACCTGATTTAAACTCATAACCTTCACGAATAAGCTCATCTCTTAATTCAGCAGAATTTACAATATCTCCATTATGAGCCATAGCTATAAACCCATCATCAAAATCAGTTACAAAAGGTTGTGAATTTTCAAGTTTGGATTCGCCTGTAGTTGAATACCTTACATGACCAATAGCCATGTTTCCCTGAAGATTATTAATTTCATAATCCTTAAAAACATCAGTCACTAAACCCATACCACAGTAATAATTTAATCCCTTATCTGGACTAAAAGTAGCCATTCCTGCAGATTCCTGACCCCTATGCTGAAGAGCATATAAACAATAATAAACCAAAGAAGAAACATCCTTAGAATCATCTACAGAATGTATTCCCACAACACCACATTTATCTTGCATTTCCCCTTGCATTGACAATCTCCCATATATCATATAATATTAATTATAAATTTTCTTTTTAGTAGTATAAAATTATAGTGATTTAATCCCAAAAATTTTCAAAATTATTTGAGATATCATAATCATCTTCAACTTCTGAAGTTTTATTTAAATCTTTTTTTAAATCCTCTTCATCATTTCCAACAAAGATTAAAGCTGTTTTAATAATTTTCAGCCAGTCTATTGCATCCTGTCTTGACTGAGCACCAATATAACCCTGACCAACAATAATATTTTCCGGTTTAAACTTATTTGTAGCTATTGTAACTTTATCTGCATCTGCAAGATTTTCTCTAAAGACTTCCTGCCATAAATCATTTAAATTGTAAATTTCAAGAAATTCCTTTGAGTAAATATCCTCATAACGGGACTTGAAAGAAGTAAAATCAGATTTTAAATTATCAATAGTTTCCTGCAATTCCTTATTTTTTAAAGATACATCATCATAATCTTCAATAAGTTTATTGTAATCATCAAGTAAGCTATTGTATTTATGAGTTAAATTTAATAATTTATTTTCTAAAGTATGTACATTAACTAAATTTAAAGAATAAGATAAAGCTGCACGTATAATTGAATTCAATATTTCATTAGCTGCTAAATTTGAGTCAACAGTTTCATTTTTAATAATGTTATTATAATCAAATAATCCAACATGATTAAAATCAGTTTTTAAATCATTGAAAAGTAAATTGTAATTCTCATCCTGGCCATAACCTCCAATGAGAATAATATCTCCACCAGCAGCTACTTTTTTTGCTATTTCAAAATTATTTGTAGGAATAATTGAAGAAACAATTATATTATAATCATTTTCAAGCTGAGTATTATCTACAGATTTAGATACAACTTCAGCAATATCCAATCCGGACACAATTATACGTACATCAACTTTTGAAATTACGCTATTTTCATTTTCCATAGCTATAACCTAGTCCTGATATATTTTTTTATGCCAGTTCCAAGCAGATTCAACAATAGTTTCCAAATCGTACTGTGGAGTCCAACCTAATTTATCTTTAATTTTTGTTGCATCAGCTATTAAAATATCAGGATCTCCTTCACGGCGTTCATCTAATTTAACCGGGAAATCTTTTCCAGTTACTTTTTTAACCATGTCAATTACTTCTTTAACAGAAAATCCTTTTCCATTACCTAAATTAAATACATTAGATTCGTTTTCATTACATAAATATTCATAAGCATCAATGTGAGCTTTAGCCAAATCATTTACATGAATATAATCACGGACACATGTTCCGTCTGGAGTATTATAATCAGTTCCAAAAATAGAAATGGAATCTCTTCTTCCAATAGCTGCATCTAATACTAAAGGAATTAAATGAGTTTCCGGTTCATGTAATTCCCCAATTTCACAATCAAAATCACATCCTGCAGCATTGAAATATCTTAAAGCCACATAATTAAAATCTCCTTTTGCAGCTTCACGTTCCAATGCCTTTTCAGTTATGAATTTAGAATGACCATACGGATTAATTGGTTTTAATTCCTGATCTTCTGTAATAGGAACCTTTTCAGGGTTTCCATATACTGCAGCAGTAGATGAGAGAATAAACTTATTAACGCCAAATTCTCTCATTATTTGTAAAAGATTAATTGTATTTTTATAGTTATTTTTAAAATATTTTTGAGGTAATTCAACGGATTCAGCTACTGATGAAAATGCTCCAAAGTGCAAGACCCCATCAATATCATACTTTTCAAAAACTTCTCTTAAATCTTTACTTCCAAAGTCGTAGTTTTCAAAATGTCCCCATTTAACAAAGTCTTCATAACCTTTAACAAGATTATCAACAACGACAGTTTCATAACCTGCCTGATTTAGGGCTTTATTAGTATGAGCACCTATGTAACCTGCTCCACCAGTAACTAGAATCACAAAATCACCTTAAATAAATTTACCTAATTTCAATAAAGCTTTAGGAGACACTTTAACTAAAGCTTTAACAAGTTCAGTAGTTGAAATTTTCTCAAAGTTAACATCCTGGAATGCATGAGCAATATTGTCAAGTTCTTCATCAGATAAAGTTAACATGTACTCCTGAACTTTTTTATATTTGTCAATTTCATGAGATAAATCATCACGAGCTATTTTGTCGTATTTTTTAAGGAATTTTTTAGAATGATTACCTTCTTTAATAGATTCAGCAGCTACCTGACCTGCATACATTCCGCCAGTCATACCGCTGATGATTCCTCCACCGGTTAATGGGTTTACCTGACCTGCTGCATCCCCACAAACCAAAATGTTATCATCATACATTTTTTTAGGCATTCCGCCAACAGGGTCTCCACCAACATTTAATTCAACAGCCTGAGCATTTTTAGTTGCCGGACATTTAGCTATAAAATCATCTAAGTATTCAATAGCTGGTTTTGTTGCTTTATGCTGGAGAATAGCTAAACCTACATTAGCTATGTCATCACCTTTAGGGAAAATCCATACATATCCTCCAGGTGCACATGAACCGAAATAGAATTCAATAACTGCTTCCCTGTCAAATTCAACATTTACCATTTCATATTGAACTCCAGATTCCATTTCTTTAGCTTTTGCACTACCTTTAAGACCAGCCCATCTTGCAACATGACCTTCAGGACCATCTGCAGCAATTACTATTTTAGCTTTAATTTCTTCAGTTTTGCCCATAGATTCTGTAGAAACAATGAAACCATCTTCAATTTTATCCATTCCAGTAGCTAAAGTTTTGATTCTGATTTCAGCTCCAGCTCTTGCAGCATCCATAGCCATATGTTTATCAAAGACTTTTCTTTCAAGAATGTAACCTGCTTCAGGTAATTCAATTTCTTCTTCTGTTAACCATACATCAGTTCCGTCAGGAGAAGTAAGTCTTACTCCATCAATTTCTTTAGTAATCCAGCGTGGGCTTGGTTCAATACCAAGTTTTGCAAGACCTTTTTTAGAAACACCTTCAGCACATCTTTTTGGAGCACCTATTTCAGATCTTTTATCAACTAAAATAACTTTTGCTCCACCAAGAGCTGCATGTTTTGCTGCTGAAGAACCTGCTGGTCCTCCACCAATTACTAATACATCAGTTTCAATCATAGAATAATCTCCCTAATCTTCTTTCTCCAAAGCATTAATAGGACAAGCATCAACGCATGTACTACATTCTCTACACTCACTTTCATCAAATACTAAGCTATACTCTTTAACTTGTATTAAATTTCTCGGACAAACACCTGCACATTCTCCACAGAATGAGCACCAATCTTTTACAATCATAAATTAAGAGTCTCCTTTTTTTATAAAAAATAAAATAGTTTATGTTATGAATAATTAAGTTTATTATAATATTTAAATTCTTTTACACAACTTTTTATCTAACTAAAACAACAGGAACATCAGAAGTTCTTAAAAGCCTTTCACTAACGGAACCAATCTGATTTTGAGATACTTCATTTTCTTCAAAAGAAACAAATCTTTTGTTATCTGAACCAAATGCATGAATAACAACTAAATCAGCACAGGTCTGATTAATAATAAATTTCATGTCTCTTAAAGCATCAGCAGTTAATAAATGCTCAACAGTTTCTATTCCTTCAGCATTAGCTTTCTCAGTAACTTTTGCTAAAATTTCATCACCGCTGTCTTCTGATTCATCATAACTGCTAAAAGAAAATTCTTCCAAAACATGAATAGCAGCTATTTTGGAACCAAATTTTTTAGCTATTTCAATAGCTACGTCAGCTGCCTCATATCCATATTCAGACCCATCAACAGGAACTGCAATAATATCAAACATTTAATTAATTCTCCTTTAAATAATCAGCATGACATAAGTTAATAAAGTTGTCAACAGCCTTATCAACATCTTCACTATCATCTACTATTTTGCCGTCTTCCATAAGGAGAGTTCTATTACTTACTTCCTTAACAAAGTCAGTATTATGTGAAATCATTATAATGGTAATATTATATTCCTTAGATATTTTTTTAAGAGAGTTGGCTACAATCCTTAAAGTAATTGGATCTAAATCACCAAACGGTTCATCTAAAAGTAGGAATTCAGGTTTTGAAATTAAAATCAAAGCAAGCATTACTCTAACTTCCTGACCACCGGATAATTCATATGATTTTCTATATAAAATATCCAAAGGCAAATCAAGCAATTCAAAAATATCTTTTACTGCTTCTTTAGTAGCTGTTTCCGGGAATTTGGGGAATAAATCTTCTAAAATATCTGGCATTAAACCAATTTTAGCTAAAAGGTCTCTTGCTTCACTTTCAGGCAAATCAATTAAAGCATAAAGTGAGTCCAATAATTCTTCGCCTAATCCTAATTTTTCAGCTTTTTTTCTTGCCTGTTTTACAACATTCTGATTTTTATAACCTAAACGAGTAGCTAATTGACTTAAAACAGTTGCATAATAACTTAGGGCAAATTCCTGATACATAAAACCTAATTTTCTTCTTACATCCATACGTTGCATACTTGGCATTGAAATATCTACCCAATCGCCATCTACTTCATAAACAACCTTTCCTTTATCAGGCAATTCCAAATCAGCCAGCATTCTAAGTAAAACTGTTTTACCTGCTCCACTAGGACCAATAAGACTTACAATATTTTCCTTTTTGACATCAAAGTTTACATCCTTAATCTGTAAAACCTCTCCTCCAGAGAACAGATAGAACCTTTTATAAATATTTTCTACTTTAATAACGGTTTTATCAGTTGAAATGTTTTCAATATCTACAGGGGCTTCCATTTTACTTAAAAACTCATCAATAATATCATCAGGATTGCCGTCTTTTTTAATTTCACCATTTTCAAGTAAAATAACTCTATCCGCCAAATATCTTTGAATTTCAGGTAAATGAGACACAACAACAACTGTAATATTTAATTCTTCATTAATCTTTTTAACAGCATCAAGAATTTCTTGTTTTGTTTTAGGGCATGCCATTGTAGCAGGTTCATCAAGAAGCAATACTTTTGGCTGTTTTGCAAGCTGTCTAGCTATAATCAATCTTTGTTTTTCACCACCACTTAATACGGCAGCATAATGATCAGCTTTATCAGTTAAAGAAACCATGTCCAATATCTTATCTGCTTCATCACCAAATTCACTTTCAGCTACATTAAAATCAGTGCTTTCTTCATCAAAATATTTACGAGCATATAATTTTCTTAAAACATTTTCACGAACTGTTTCCGGCCATATACCGAATGACCTTTGAAGATGAATAGCTGTTTCTTTTTTAAGTTGATTATAATAAAATTGAGAATCACCAGCATGAACAGTTGCATCACCAACAGTTATGCATCCTTCATCGAGTTCTTCAACTCCTCTAAGCAATCTTAAAAGAGTAGTTTTACCAGAACCGCTTCTTCCCATTATTCCAAGGATTTCTCCTTCTTTAACTTCAAAACTAATATTTTTAATTCCGATAACTTTATCTTTGTTATCTAATTCATATGTTTTACTAATATTGTCAACTTTAATCATTTTTTATGCCCCAACAATAATATAAATAATTTTATAATTGAAGCTATATATATTTTAATTAAATATATTTTAAAATAAGTGATTAAAATGACTAATAACAATAAAATTCAAGAATATATTGACACTTTAGAAAATGACAAGCTAATGATTGAAACACATTTTGCAAATATTGAAAGAATATTAAAAGAAAATAGTGATTTGAACCAGGAAAAAGTAATTGCCTTATTGTCTAATTTCAATACTTTCAATATCCAATATGATCAGTTATGCCATGATTTAATTACATTTATAAAAATATTCCAACCAGATAAAGAAGAAATAAGGATATATAAAACTGAAGAGCTTATTGAATTATTAGAAGCTAAAGTTAATGAAGTTTCCAACTAATAATTATAATTAATAACCACACTACCTGTTGAACTAGTAGTTGAGTTTTCAGCTACTACATTTCCATTTTTAAGAAGTTCTACTTTAAGTTCATTAGAACTGCCGTCTGATTTTTCAATTACAATATTTACTTTATCCCATGGTGCACAATCTAAATTGTATGATTCATCACCATGACCTGATACTTCACGAATATAATTTGGATCTCCTACTTTACCTGACCAGGTTCCATTATACATTATATGTGCCTGATAAGGATAATTGGAACCTTCCTGTACTTTTTCATCAGCAGAAATAACATTTAATGAACTTTTATTATCCGGCTGAGTTGAGTTATAAATAAATGAAAATAATAATAATGCTATTACCACAATTCCTAAAACAATAGCTATTTTTTTACCTGTGCTAATATTCCATCCATTGTCTGATTTATTATCAGAATTAGCAGTTTGTGGATTTTTAATAGGATATGTACAATTTTCACAATATACTGAAATATCGTTATTTTCATATCCACATCTCGGACACTTAACCATAGTATCTAATTCCCAATAAATTGTTTTTACTGTATAAAACTTATTAAAATTCATCATATTTAAATCTAATTGAAAAAAAATAGAATTTTATAAAAAATCAAATAAGAATGACTAATGATAATAATCATAAACATTAGCAGCTGCTTTCTTATTCATACCTTTTATTTTAGCTAATTCATCAACAGAAGCATTTTTAACATTGTCAATAGTTCCAAATTCCTTTAAAATATTAATCTTACGTTTTTTACCAATGCCCGGAATATCATCTAATGAAGATTCACTTATATTATCACTTCTTAATTTTCTATGGTATGTGATTGCAAATCTGTGAGATTCATCTCTAACCTGCTGAAGCAAATGCAAAGCTTTATTATTTTTAGGAATAATAATTGGCCGTTTAGAATTAGGAATATAAATTTCTTCAAATTCCTTAGCTAGCCCAATAATAGGAATGTGGGCCAAATTAAGCTCATCTAAAACCTCACAAGCCATACCTAACTGACCTTTACCACCATCAATAACAATTAAATCAGGCTCTTCATCTGTGTCAATCATTTTTAAACGACGTGTTAACAATTCTTTCATCATAGCAAAATCATTAGGTCCCGGAGTTTCAATTTTAAAACGTTTATATTTCTTTTTATTTGGTTTCGCATTTTTAAAAGAAACTTTTGAACCAACAGCAAATTTACCTGAAATATTACTTATATCATAACCCTCAATAATTCTTGGAAGTTTATCAAGCTTCAGATACTTTTTAAGTTCGATCAATGAATTTTCCATAGCTTTCTTCTGATGCTTGATAATTTCAGCATTTTTTTGAGCCATATTAACAAGTCTGAGCTTTACACCTTTCATAGGCACTTTAATATAAACTTTATTACCTCTTAAGTCACCTAACCATTCTTCAAGCAATTCAGCATCATCAATAGGTTCATTTAAAAGAATCTGTTTTGGAATATGGCGATTAAATCCATAATATTGCTGAATAAATGCAAATAATATTTCAGAATTTGATTCGTATTGTGATCCACTCATTAAAAAGTCATCACGCCCAACAATTTTACCGTTTCTGATAGGCATTATAATAACTACAACTTCGTTATCATTAGGAGCAATAGCTATTACATCCTGATCCAAATCATCATCTACCAAATCAACAAACTGCTTTTCCATAATTTCTTCAATGGAAGTTATCTGATCTCTTAAAACAGCTGCCTTTTCAAACTGCTCATTTTCAGCTGCCTTCGCCATTTCTTTTTTAAGATTTTTAACAATGACAGAATACTTTCCCTGAAAAAACAAATCAATTTTACTGATTATTTCATCATACTCCTCTTTTGAAATTTCACCCGAACATGGAGCATAACATAAATCAATCTGAGAATTTAAGCAAGGCCCATCCATATTTCGACAAGTTCTAATTTTAAATAATGATTTTAAGAATTTTACTGTCTTTTTAACAGAAGTTACATCTGTAAATGGACCATAATATATTCCGTTTTTTGTAATGTTTCTTGTGATAATTAACCTTGGATATTTCTCAGTTGTAATTTTAACATAAGGATATCTTTTATCATCCTTAAGCTGTATATTATACCTTGGACGATGTTTTTTAATAAGATTAGCTTCTAATATAAGAGCTTCCTTTTCAGAATTAGTTACAATATATTCCAAACTGTCAAAATGACTCATTAAAATTTGAGTTTTGGGCCTGTCCAGTTTTTCTCTGAAATAAGACCTGACTCTGTTAATAAGGTTTTTAGCTTTGCCAATGTAAATAATTTCATCATTGGCATCTCTCATTATATAAACACCCGGTTTTTTAGGTAAATTTTCCGGAGATTTAACTTTTGTTGACATGATTTTACACTATTTTAACTCAAGAGTATCATTATCTAACTTGACTTTATTATCAGCTATCATTAAATCTAAAACACTGTTAATTTTATTAGCTGTCTTTTTGGAAGTTGATTTAAATCCAAAATTCCTTGAAACTTCTTTTGGTAATGTTTTTGCAGAGATTGATTGTTTATGAACTAAAATTCTTTCAATATTTTTAGCTATTTCCTCATCAGAAATTAAATCAATATTAGGTTTATGTCTTTTTCTGATGCATACATCATTGCTTGCAGAATCATATAAAAAGTCACCAATTTTAATAATGTTTCCCGCATCTTCAGATGCACTAATAGCACCATTAACTGCTTTTTTCAAATTAGCACCAGCTCTTTTAATATTACAGCTGTCTTTAACTCTTTTAATAACTTCACTAACATGAACTGGACCTTCTATTTTTACAATTTTATCAATAGACTTAGCTACTTCTTCACTGGACTTTTTAAATAAATCCTCCTGTGATGTTAAACCAATATCTTCAGCCTGTTTATACTCTGCAATTTCATCTTTAAGTTTGACTTTTCCCGGAAGTTTTTTATCATCAAATGCTTTTAATGTATTGTTATTTTTAAATCTTTCCTTTTCAATTTCAACATAATCTTCATTAGCTGTTTGAATAATATCTTCCAAAGCTTGATCTTGCATTTGCTGTCTTCTTTTCTCTTCATGAATCGGAATAATAACATTTTCATCACTAGCTATTTCTTTTTTAAGTGCTTCCATCAATTTTTCCTGTTCATATCTTTTTTCTTCAGCTTCAGCAAAAGTTAATTCTTCTGTTTCATCATTGGAAAAGACATACTCATCTTCATCATGTTCAGGAGTTATATAATCATCTGGATTATATTCTTCAGTTCTGTCAATTACAGCTACATATTCTGCAGGTGTTGGATTTTCAATTTCTTTTAATGATTTATTAATATATTTTACTTCATTTTTTAAATCAACAAGAGAATCTTTAACAGATTTGTTTTTATTATCATTTGTTTTATGGTAAATATTGTTCTTTTTAAGAGGATTGGTAATGCCACTTACTCCCTGATAATAATCATCTTGATTAACAGATGTAGATGTAGTTGATGTTTCCTGTGAAATATTATCATCCTGTTGAGTATACTGATTTTCATCATCATAATCTTGATAATTATCTTTATCAATTATATTTACTTCAATGTCTTTTTCATTATTAATATCTGAAATTACTTCTTCAAAAGCATTAGCTACAATATCAGAAGCTACATTATGAATATCTTCATCATCTAAATCTACATTAGATTTAAATTTTAGATTTTCATATAATTTCTCACCATCTTGTGAATTTTCATCAATAATTTCAGGTTCTACAACATACTCATCCTTAGGAGTTGGCCTATGTAACTTAGGATTTTCATTCTCCATTATTTCACCACCTACAGTTTCAATTTCCTCTTTTTCCAATTTAGATTTACCAATAATCGCACTAGCTATTGTTCCATGTTCTTTGTTTTCCAATCTTTCATTATCAAAGAAAATACTTTTAATAGAATTATTTTTAGATTTCTTATTATCTGATTCTATAGGATTTACTTCTTCATCAAAAGATTCATTAACCTCTTCTTTAGATTTTAACTCGTCCTCTTTAGAATCAATATCATCATTATCACGATTAATATCTTCTTTAGGTTCTGAAGCTTTTAACTCGTCCTCTTTAGAATTAATATTATCATTATCACTATTTTTAGCATTAACTTTTACATTTTCTGCTTTTTCTTCAGGTTTTGAATCAATTTTATCATTTTTAAGATCTAATTCATCTTCATTTTCAATATTTTTACTAAATTTAATATCATTTATTTTTTCAGTATTCTTACCTGCATTTTTCTTTTTAGATTTGAAAATTGAACTAATACCAAAACCTTTTGATAAAGATTTTTTAGATTTATTTTTATCTTTAATATCTTTAGTTTCATCATTTATAGACTCTTGAGAACTTTCTTCTTTAACTTCAGAGAAATCTTCTTTTTTAGATTTTAAAGAATCATCATCTTCCCCAGAAGAAACAACCCCAACATCAGAAACTACACTCTCCTCAAATTCAGAATCATCATCTTCCCCAGAAGAAACAACCCCAACATCAGAAACTACACTCTCCTCAAATTCAGAATCATCATCTTCCCCAGAAGAAACAACCCCAACATCAGAAACTACACTCTCCTCAAATTCAGAATCATCATCTTCCTCAGGAAGAATAACCTCAACATCAGAAACTTCATCTTCTCCAGATTCAGATTCAGTACTATTTCCTTCAAATAAATAATCATCATCTTCAACATCCGAAGAATCATTTTTATTTTCATTAAATTCCAAATCCTCTTCAGGAGGAATAACTTCAATATTTTCATCCTCACCAATATCAGAAGTTGATTTTTCATTTTCTTTTTGTTCTTCAAGCTCCTTTTGTTTTGCAAGACGTAATTCTTCAGCTAATTTTTCAGCTTCTTTTTTCCTTTTTTCAGCCAGTTTTTTAGCTTCTTCAGATTTGCGTTTTTCCTCTTCACGTGTTTCTTTAATAGCTATTTCAACAGCTTCAAGTAATCTTTTACGTCCCAAATCCCTATTTCTATACCAATCTGTAGACCATAAATGATAAAGTTTCCATCCAAGCCCTTTTAGAACCTGTTCTCTTAACCTATCTCTATCTCTAGCTACTTTACTTGATGCATACATTTTTCCGTCAGTTGTAATTCCCAAAATATACTTTCCGGGATTTTCATCATCAACAATAGCCAAATCCACTCTAAATCCTGCACATCCAATTTGTTTATCTACTGTATAACCGTTTTCAGCTAAAAAACTGGCAATTGCATCTTCAAATGGTTCACTGGACTGTTGAGTTATTTGTGATGCTCCTAAAGTCAAATTCTCAGCATATGACAGGAATTCTTTTAGAGCTTTTACACCATATGGTGGATTAGCTGTTAAATGCATATCATAAGCTTTAAAATTGCAAAATACTACACATTTTTCCCTTGCACGGGTAATTAATACATTTAACCTTCTTTCCCCACCATCCTGATTTAATGGACCGAAATTTAGAGACATTTTTCCGGCTTGGTCATGACCATATCCTACACTGATTAAGATAACATCTCTTTCATCACCCTGTATTGTTTCAAGGTTTTTAACAAAGAAACGTTCATCTTTATTTTCTGAGAATAATGGCTCTAATTCCGGACGGTTTTTACGTTCAATTTCCAATTCTTCAAGAATTGCATTTTTTTGAGCAACAGAAAATGTTCCAACACCTAAGCTTTTAGTATCCCCATACTTATCAAAATGATTGAAAATTTCTTTTACAACATCACGAGCTTCCAAATGATTTGCAGATGATAAACCTCTGTCATACACAGTATTTGGATTATAATGGAATTTTAATCCCAGTTCCGGATCATCATGAGACGGAGAAGGATATACCAATAATTCATTATTATAGAATTCTTTATTTGAAACAGAAATTAAAGATTCATGACGGCTTCTATAGTGCCATTTAAGCATTTTAACCGGAAATGACAGTTTACATAAATGTAAAATGCTCTCCATATCCAAGGAAGTAGCTACTTCTTCTTCACTTTCACCAGTTGCCATTTGGTCAAAGAAGGATGTTGGAGGTAACTGTTGAGTATCTCCCATTACAACTGCAGTTTTGCCTCTCATAAATGCACCTAGTGCATCTTCAGGTTTAACTTGACTTGCTTCGTCAAAAATAACAACATCAAATTGCAATTCTTCATTTGTAGGGTCAAGATATTGTGCAACAGATAAAGGACTCATCATAAAACATGGTTTTATCCTTTTAATGATTCCTCCAGCTTTTTCCAATAATTTTCTAACTGGCAGATGCCCACTTTTTCTTGTAAATTCTCCGGCTAATATTTTAGCTTCCGGATTTTCAGTAGCTCCAAATATTTGTGGAATATTATTATTTAACTTTTGGAAAATTCTTTTACGGTTTAGGGATAATATTTTTTTATCTAAATCTTCAAACTCTTTTATTCTATTTTCATGTAATTCTCCAATAAATGTAGCCAGTTCCTGATTTTCAACAAATAAAATATTTAATAATGAATCTGCAAAGTTTCCCTGAACCAGTGCTTTAACATCATCTTTTTTAATGTCTCTTCTTTCAATTGAATCAATAAACTGTTCAGAATCTGTTCCTTTACAAGCATTTTTAGTATTTAAATATTGTGACCATAAATGAAGACTGGATAATTGTCCTCTCCAGTTATATAATTGTTCCTGCCATTTTTCAAAAGCAACATCTCCAGTATCCCTTTTAAAAATCAGTTTACTTCTAGGGTTTAATTTAGATTCTAATTTTTTAAGTTCACTTTCAAATAAATTTCCGGATTCAATGTATTCAGTCAAATCCTCTTTAGGATTTATACTAAACATATCTTTAGATAAAATATCAATAGTGTTTTGTGAAAAGATTCCGTCACGGGTTAAAGCTACGAATTCATTCATCCATTTTGCTATTTCTTTTAAATCATTAATGTTTGCACCTAAATGCCAATAATCACCATAATATTTACGAGCTAATGATTTATTAGCATCCAATTGATTTTTAATAAGAATTACCTGTTTTGCCTGTTCCAAATCAAATATAACATCTTCTGGAGATTTAGGAACTGGACCTTGATAATATCTTTCAACTAACTCAATGTGAGGTTTATTACCGAATAATCTGGATAATTTCTTATGAGCACTTTCTTGAACCTGTCCAATCAGTCTGTCAATATCTGCAGAAAATATACCTGAATTAAATTTGTCTAATGATTTAGCTGCTTTTTGATATTTATCCAATTCTTTTATTAACCTATAAGCATCATCATTGTTATTATTCCAGGCTCCTGATTTTAATATGTCACCATCAATCAATTCAGAATTTTTAGAACTGATTATATCAAATGCTGAAAGAGACTTTTCAAATTCATTAAGTGTCTCTGGTTTTTTGATACCATAAATATCATAAACTCTTCCCCTTTCAACTAAAAAGTCATCTAAAGCATGTAATGTATCATTAATTAATTGCTCGATTTCCCTTAAATCTGCAGGAAGTAAACTTTTTGGAGCACATTTACTCCATGGATTTTCCTTAGAAATTGTCTGATATAACTCAGCCAGGTTTTCTAAAGATATAGTTATGTCATCCAAATCTTTTAAAGTTAAAGTTTCAGGATGAGAAAACCTGACTAATGGAATTATACGGTTACTTCTTGAAAAATGCTCATCAGCTGCTTCTTTTAAACCATATAACTGAAATGCAGATAATTGAACCTCATACAATGGTTTATGAATAATTTCTGCATAATCATCAAGCTGCTGTCTTAATGTTTCAAGCTTTCTTATAGTCTGATCTATATTCATTGGTTCCTGAGATCTTACTGTTGTAGCCTTTTCCAAATCTTTCAAGAATTTTTTACGCCTTGTTTTATGTGAATGCAATTCCAATATAAACTTACCTAATCCGACACCTGTTAATCTGTCTTTTACTACATCTAAAGCAGCCATTTTTTCACTGACAAATAAAACAGATTTTCCTTCAGCAAGAAGCTCAGCTATTAAATTTACAATTGTCTGAGATTTACCAGTTCCAGGAGGTCCTTCTACAACTAAATTTCTTCCGACTTTAACATCCTGAATAGCTGCAATCTGTGAAGAATCAGCATCTAAAACCTGATACATTTTAGAGTATTCTAATTGGGAATCAATGTCTTCTTCCTTAAATGCCTCTTTATCATTAATACTTGGATTAAATATAGCTTGTATTAACTCATTTTTAGTTAAATCCACATTATTTTCCCATGCTTCAGGATTTAAATCATTATACATTACAAACTTGGTAAAACTAAAGAAACCTAAAGCTATATTAGTATTAACTTTCCATTCATTCATTCCTCTAACAGAATCCCTAACTTCTCTTAAATAATGGTCAATAGCTTCACCATATTTTTTAAATTCAAAATCCGGAAAATCAATACCGTTTTCTTTTAATTTAGCTTTAATAGATATATTTGTTTGAATATCTTCTCCTGTCCACTCTAAATTAAATGATTTACCTACTTTTTTACGCTCCATTGCAACTGGAATAAGAACTAATGGAGCATGATTTACCTGTTTTGGTTTGGTATTATCTCTCCATTCTAAAAATCCGACAGCCAAATAAAGAATATTATAACCTTGTTCCTGCAACATTGTTTTAGCTTGGTTATTAATATAAAACAATCTTTTTTGAAGTTCATTAGGAGTTAAATCTGTAGATAATGTTTTATCTCCATCAGTGAACCTTGAAAGATCAAATGGAGCATGATCCCAAATTGAAAATCCTGATTTTTCCTCTTTTTTCTCTTTTTTATTAGCTACAAAATACATTTTATTATTTTGCAAAACTAATGTCTGATAAATGTTAATTGGTGATTGATTTGAAATAGTAATTGTTCTGGCTCTGGTTTTAAAATTAAGAAGCTGATTTCTTAAAGTTAAATCTAAAAGTTCATTACGTAAGTTTTCAAACTCCTTTTTGATTTTATCTGATGAATTATTTAACATATTGCCCCT